>CAMYBO010000014.1 GCA_947254045.1 uncultured Granulicatella sp.
TAGTCCTAGCTCTGTGCTCATTCCATCTTGGTATAATTCTAATATAAACATTTTTTCTCCTTATCTATATCGATACTACTTTTATTTTCATAAGTGTTTTTGATGTATATATCCCCTTTTTTAATCCTATATTTATACTACCATATTATTTCACTACATTGGAAAATATTATGATTTATCATGACAGCCATTGCGAAGATACTGTAACTTATGATTAGAGCATATACTTTTTGGTATGTGTTATAATGATGCACAAGAAAACGACCACACAGGAGTATTTCTACTCTTGTATGGTCGTTTTTTCTTTTTGTACCGCTTAAAGGCGATCAGTTAAACTTTGTTTTCTTCAATCCCTAACTGAACGCTTCTTTAGTAGCTTTTTTGTTTTACATGAAATATCCTAAGTAATAACGTACAAATAATGCAGCAGCTACAGCACCCACAAATGGAGCAGTACCTGGAACTAATAATCCATATTGCCAGTCATTATTTACTTTGTTTTTGATTGGTAATACTTGGTAAGCTAAACGAGGTCCTAAGTCACGAGCTTGGTTCATCGCGAATCCTGTAGTACCTCCAAGACCCATACCAATAGCCCATACAAGTAAACCAACAACAATGTTTAATTGATCTTTATTCACTTGTTCAGTAGCTAAGATAGCTGTTAAGAAAATAAATGTTGCAAATGCTTCGACGAAGTAGTTACGAGGTAAGTTACGGCAGTTAGGGTTAGTAGAGAAGATGTTACGAATTGCAATTCCATCTACTTGACCTTCAGAAGCTGTAAAGTGGTCTGCATGCATGAACCATACGATAACTGCACCAACGAAAGCTCCTAAAAATTCAGCAATTGCTACAGGGATAAATTGTTCAGCAGGTAATAATCCTAAAACAACTTTTGCTAATGCCATTGCTGGGTTAATACTAACTCCACCAAAGATGAATAATGTTATTGTGATACCGAATGCCCATGTTGTGATGGCGAATAAGTGACCTGAACCATTGTATTTAGTTTTTTTCAATACTTCGTCACAGTGTACCCCAACCCCGAATAAAATCATTAGGGCAGTTCCCATAAATTCTGATAATAGTAAGTGAATAAATTGTTGTGTAAACATATAAAATATAAGACTCCTTTTTGTTTTTAAATTATAATAATATTTCTTTTTCTAATAGTTGATAGACTTTTCCAATGGGCAATTG
This sequence comes from uncultured Granulicatella sp., assembly GCA_947254045.1. Lineage (GTDB taxonomy): Bacteria > Bacillota > Bacilli > Lactobacillales > Aerococcaceae > Granulicatella. Next base: position 1,204 of record CAMYBO010000014.1, read on the forward strand.
ATGCAGTTTGGCTAGTCTAGCACAATCCTCATATTCGAGAGTTGTTTTAGAGATGTTTTGGTATGTGTTTTGTTTGACACGAATGGTTCCTAAACTCGTTTTTACTTCTTGAAAAGTTCGTTGCATCACTTTTCTTGAAATTTTTTGATAACGAAATCCAATCGTGCTTGTTTGTTCAAATAGAATCTTAGTAAATTCTTCTAATTGAGAGAGAGAAATTAAAATCGTTACATGAATTGCTGGACGATTTTTTTTCGCTAGAACACTGAAATAAGTGACATCTAGTGCTCCTTTTTCATATAGGAAATCCATTAAGAATCCCATTTGTTCAGGTGTTTGATCATCAATCGTCGTATCGATTTGATAAATATCATCGTCTAACTGATGTACTTCTTTGAAAGAGTGAGTTGTTGGATGACATAAACTTCCACGTAAAGCATTGAATTTTCCAGTATCTCTCTTTCCAAATCCATATCCTACAGAAGTGATTTCTAAGTTTTCTGGAATGGTAAAGTCTGGATGAATCGCTTTTAGTAAGGCAATCCCTGTTGGTGTAATCAACTCAGTTTTAATATCAAAGTCTTGATGAATTAAGATAGAAGTTCCTTTTCTTAATTGCATTACAGCAGGCACAGGTACAGGCATAACGCCATGAGCGACTTTGATTGTACCACTACCTTCTACTAAAGGAGAGCTATATACTTTTGTAATCCCTAAGTTTTCAAATAAAATGAAGAAACTAGCGATATCTACAATCGAATCAATTGCTCCCACTTCGTGGAAATGAATGTGCTCAATAGGTACTTGATGAACCGCAGATTCTGCACGAGCAATATCACGGAACACTTCCATACTTTTTTCTTTTACAAAGTCTGAAACGGTACTATTTTCAAAAATTTCAATAATTTCTTGTAATCCACGAACGTCATCGTGATGATGGTGACCATGTTCATGGTGATCGTGTTCATGGTGATCGTGTCCATGATGGTGATCGTGTTCATGATGGTGATCGTGTTCATGGTGATGATCGTGCTCATGGTGATGATCGTGCTCATGAGTGAAATCTCCGTGAACTCCATAATCTTTTTCTCCATGTTCTAAGTGAACATCAAAATCAATTCCATAAATACTGCTTTTTGCAATTTTATGAATATGTAAATGATAGCCATCTACGGCTAACTTTTTAAGTTCTTGTTGCAAATAGTCTGAACTAGCTCCTAAATCAATGAGAAGACCGTTCAGCATATCTCCACTAATGCCAGATAAAGGCTCTAAATATAAATGTGTCATAATGAAGCACCTCGAATTTGATTAATCATACTAGCAGAATAAGCAGCACCGAATCCATTATCAATGTTGACAACTGTTACACCAGAAGCGCACGAAGTTAGCATACTCATCAGAGTCGTTAGACCTTGTAAGTTACTTCCATATCCTACACTTGTAGGCACTGCAATGACAGGGACATCTACTAATCCTGCGACTACACTCACAAGAGCGCCTTCCATACCAGCGATGACAATAATCACACTAGCGCCACGGATATCTTCTAAACGATTAAATAGTCGATGGATACCCGCAACTCCAACATCATAAATGCGTTTCACAGAGTTCCCAAATGTTTCAGCTGTAATAGCAGCTTCTTCTGCTACAGGCATATCACTTGTTCCAGCTGTTACAACAGCAATATAGTGTTCAGATTGAATTGGAGTTGGATTAACGACAAAAGCTCTCGCAGTTTCATAATAAAATCCGTGAGGAATTTTTTCTAATAAATATTGTCCTTTTTCGCTATTTACTCTAGTTGCTAGTACAGGAAGATTTTCTTTTTCTAATGATCCAATAATTTTTTCGATTTGCTCTTTTGTTTTCCCTTCTCCATAAATAATTTCTGGAAATCCATTTCTTTTATTTCGAGAAAGATCTAAAGAGGCAAATCCCATATCGTCGATGCCTTCTAATAGAGAGGCAGCTTCCTCTAGTGAAAGCTGTCCCTCTTGAAAGCGAATAAGAATATCTTTTTTATTCATCATATAAACCTAGTCTTCAACGATAACAGATAAACCATCACGAATAACTGTAACTTTAGCATCTTGTCCTTCAATTTCAAAGGCACGAGCTAATGCTTCGTCAAATGTTTTCGCAATTTCCATATGCATATCTGTAATTAATGTAGGATCTACTAAATCAGAAACAAAAATGACATGGTGATGTACTAAAATACGTGCTAAAATTTGAGCAGTCCATTGGTCTGGAACTGTTTCTAAGCGTGGAGTGTTAATTGCTTTTTCTAAAAAGTCTTTTGGTTCTTTATAATCAGCTAAGTTGTGATAGAATCCTGAACCACCATGTCCGTCACGACTTCCTGCAACCATAATAATTACGCCACCTTCTTTATTAGTAGCTTCAGCAGCAGTCATTCCTTTAACCGCTTGATAAATATTTTGGTCAAGTGGGAATCCGCCATTTGTTGAAACAGCGATATCGCAAGGGATTTTCTTAACATGAGCTAATCCACGAACAAATTCACATCCAACATGGTGAGCTTCTTCCATATCACCAGCGAATGAACCGATAATATGTTTTTCTCCATCTAATACTACGTTAACGATAAAAGCTAATTTAGCAGTACGAGCTGCATAAACCATATCTTCATGGATTAAGTTGTGTTTTAAGTTACCTGTTCTTGATTTATTAGAGTCGATAAATTCACCAGAGTGGTTTGCCATAATGGTTTTATAAGAAGCAATACCTGGTAATACAGATTTACGACCACCTGAGAATCCTGCAAAGAAATGAGATTCAATGAATCCTTCAGCAATTAATAAGTCTGCTTCTGCAGCAATACGGTTAATAATGCAGTCACCACCTGAAGGTAATTGACCGATTTTTACCATATCGTCATCATTTGTAGAAATATGCATTACGATTTCTTCGTTGTCTACAATTTCTTGACCGTACTTATTAATTAACTCTTCACGAGTTGAAGGACGGTGGAAACCTGTTGCTACTAAAATACGAATACGTGCATCTGGAGCAACACTACGAATACGACGTAAAATAATTGGAGTAATAATATGAGAAGGAACTGGACGAGTGTGGTCTGAACTAATTAAAACAATGTCTTTTTTTCCTTTTGCCAATTCTTCTAATGATTTACTACCAATAGGATTATCCATTGATTTCTCAACAGTTTCTTGTTCAGAAAGAGGATTTGAAAAATTCTCAGCTTCTGATTCTAACAATCCTGCAAAATTTTTATCAGGAATGCTAGCAGTTATTATTTGTTTGTCATAAGGTAATTTAATGTCTACCATTTTTAACATCTCCTTTGTTAATATCTAACACAATATAGTATATAATTTTTTCTTTTGAATGTGAATACAAATGATGTTAATATATGTTAACAAAAATATTTTTATCAAGAGGATAATAATGTTTAAGAAATGCAAGTGAATTTTTTGAAAAAAAGGAGTATAAAAATGGAAGAAAATTATCTTGTAAACTTTCTTGAAGCGCATAATGCGCCTGTGATTAAAAAGAAAAAGCACATGTATTTAGCGTATCACGGATTAGAGGAATCTTATACATATGTATTAAAAGAAGGCATTGTTAAAACGAGTATTATCTTGAAGGATGGTCGGGAATTTAATTTAGCGTATATTACACCGATTGATATTATTTCCTTATTAAGAGATGAAGTGTCGAATTATACATCTGCACCCTTTAATGTACGAGTAGAATCAGATGAAGCAAGTTTTTATCGAATTCAGCGGATTAAGTTTTGGGAATATGTTAAAGAAGATCGAAAATTGCAAGATTATATTCGAGAATATTATCGCCAAAAATTATCCGAAAATATTGAATCGTTACAATATATGACGATGAATGGAAAAAAAGGTGCGGTATGTGCGTTCATTTATAAATTAGTCAAGCAATTTGGGGTACAAACAGAGGATGGAATACTCATTGATTTTGCAGTCACGAATGAAGATATTGCAGGATTTTGCGGCATTTCTACTCGAAATAGTGTGAATCGTATTATTCATGACTTGAAAGCAGAAGATGTTGTAGAAATCAAAAATCAGAAAATCATTGTAAAAGATATTAGTTACTTAGATGATTTTCTTGGAAGAGAAGGCTAATAAGAGCTTGAATAAAGGAGAACCGTTATGGATGAAAAAGAACTAAAACTAAAAGAATTATTAAAGGAAATCGGAAAAATTGTTATTACATACTCAGGTGGAATTGATAGTAGTTACCTGTTAAAAGTAGCATTGGACACACTTGGTAGTGACAATGTATTAGCAGCTGTAGTGAATTCTGAATTGTTTCCTGATTATGAATTCGATATGGCAATTGATTTAGCAAATGAAATGGGAGCTCGTGTGATAGGATTAGAAATGGAAGAATTATCCAATCCAAGAATTGCAGCGAACACTCCTAAAATTTGGTATTATAGTAAGAAGTTATTGTATCAAACGATTAAACAACATGTAGAGCAAGAAGGCTTTACCGTTTTATCAGATGGTACAATTATGGATGATGTGGATGATTTTCGTCCAGGAGTAAAAGCTCGTAATGAAGAAGGGGTTCGCAGTTTATTACAAGAAGCAGGATTGTATAAAAATGAAATTCGTCAGTTAGCGAAAAGACTTGGTGTAGAAAATTGGAATAAAGTACCTTCTTGTAGTATGGCATCTCGTTTCCCATATGGTACAAAAATTACCGCTGAAAAAGTTCGTTGGGTTCAAGAAGCAGAAGCGTATTTAATTCAATTAGGATTCGAACAAGTGCGTGTACGTGTTCACCAAGATTTAGCAAGAATCGAAGTATCTCAGGATTTAATTCCAACATTATTAGACCAGCGTCAAGAAATAGAAAGTACATTACGTTCGATTGGATTTAGCTATGTGGCATTAGACTTAGCAGGATATCAATATGGACGAATGAATCAAGTATTAACGGATAAAGAAAAAGCAAAAATTGGATAAGAAATAAGGAAGAACTTTGTAAAAGGAGTTCTTCTTTCTTTATCAGAAATGAGGAGACTATGGAAGCTCAAGAAGTATTACAATTTTGGTTTGAAGAATTAGAACCAAAAGATTGGTTTATAAAATCTGAAGCATTGGACAAAGAGATATACAGACGTTTTTCTAAGATTCATCAAGCAGCCATTGCGGGTGAATTAAGTCATTGGAGAAAGAGTGTTCAAGGAAGATTAGCAGAAATTATTGTTTTAGATCAATTTTCTAGAAATTTATATCGGGATGATGCAAGAGCGTTTTTATATGATGGCATGGCGCTTGTATTAGCGCAAGAAGCTTTACCTTATTCAGAAGAATTAATGGTCATTGAACGTAGCTTTTTATATATGCCATTTATGCATTCAGAGTCATTAACGATTCACCAAGCAGCAGAAAAATTATTTTCTGAACCTGGAATGGAAAAACGAGCAAAATATGAAAAAATGCATCGAGACATCATCGAACAGTTTGGACGTTATCCACATCGTAATGAAATTTTAGGAAGAAAATCGACTGAAAAAGAGTTGGAATTTCTTAGAGAACATTCAGGATTTTAATCGGAACGGATATGTAAAGCGGATTAAAAAAAGTAATAAAACCTTAATATAAATAGAGTTGTTTTTTCGTAGAAAATTCGATACGATGAGTAGGCAAAAGAGAGAATTGTGGAGATATATATATGAAAAAATTCAAATGGATGAAAGCCGTTGTAACAACTTTAATTGCTTGTTGTTTAGTAAGTCCGATGCAAGCAATAGTTCACGCTGATGAACCTGAAAAACCTAAGACAGCAGAAGAAATTGCTGCGTTAGAAGATGTAGCATCTTACATTGCTATCGAACAAACAAGTGGAAAAATTTTGATGGAAAAAAATCAAGATAATGTTCGAGGCATTGCTTCGATGAGTAAAATGATTAGTCAGTATTTAATATTAGAAGCGATTAAAAATTCAGAAATTACATGGGAAACAAAAATTCCTATTAGCGAAAGAGTTAGTAAGTTAAGTGCTAATTATGCTTTATCAAATGTGCCATTATGGCCGAATGAAACATATAGTATTCAAGAATTATTTGAAGCAAGTTCGATTTATTCTGCCAATGCTGCAACGATTGCGATGGCAGAACATTTAGCGGGAAGTGAAGCTAAATGGGTAGAACGGATGAAGGAAAAAGTTGAATCTTGGGGAATTCAAGATGCAACAATTGTAAATGCGACAGGATTGCCGAATAAATACGGTACAACAGAGAAAAATCCAAACTTTGGAGATGATGCAGAAAATAGTATGTCTGCTCGTTCAGTTGCAATTGTAGCAAGACGATTAGTTTTAGATTTCCCAGAAATTTTAAAAATTTCTTCTGTTGCAACAAAGGAATTTCGACCAGGAACGGCTGGGATGACGAAGATGGATAATTTTAACTATTTAATTCCAGGATTATTATTTGGTTATGATGGCGTAAATGGTTTAAAAACAGGAACCTCTGAATTGAGTGGAGCTTCTATTACGACCACCGCAACACGTAATAACTTCTCGGTAATTGTAGTTGTGATGGGTTCCAAACAACCATTGAATCGTTTTAAAGTAACAGCGAAAATGTTAGATGAATTATTTAAGAAATATGAAGGTTTAGTTGTTGGAATTCCAGGGAAATCTGTTCAAAACATCCAATCTTATCCAGTTAATGGTGGTTCAGATGAGAAAATTAGCGTCGATTATGGCGATAATTTTGTAGCAGCTGTGCCAAAAGGAACTGCCATGAGTCAGATAAAAGTTCGTTTTGAACCATTTAAGGAATTATTAGATGAAAATAATGCTTTAAAAGCACCTATCACTGCAGGAAAAACAATTGGAGATATTTATTTCCAAATGCCTGGAGAAGATTTGGGATATGTAGATGGACAAGCTGAAGGTCATGTACCAGCTTTTGCAGGATATGAAATTGATCCATCGAATATTGTGACAGACAGCTATCGACAAGCGAGAGGATTTGTTGAAAAGATCATTCACCGAATCCAAGAGTTTTTTGGAAATATCTTCCAAAAAGTAAAAGGATTCTTACATGCTCAAGAAGCGTAGAGATTTATTTGTGTAAAGTGGGGACGACGAAGGTCGTCTCTTTTTTATAAGCAAAAACTATTTCTATATAGAATGTTTTTATTGACAGAGAATTTATTTTTATATAGAAATAAACGCAAAGAGTTAGAGAACTAGTTCTAAACTCTAAAAATTATTTAACAAATAAGAGAAAAGAGGGAATTAATATGACAAACTTTACAGATTTACAAGAAAAACGCCGTTCAATTTACGCTTTAGGAAAAATGTGGAACTTTCTAATCAAGAATTGGTAGAAACAATTCAAGGAGCTATTATTCTACCTTATTTTATAGTAGATTTAAAACTTTGCAACAGAATCAGAAAAACTTATTAAGTACACGATAGAATAAAATGATCATCTTTCAAGCGATACCTAAACCATGACTGTATCGATGAAAAAAGTAACTTTAGTGATTATAAATAAAAAATGGTTTTACAAATTGAATTTCTCCACCAGATATCCTATCTTAAATGAATCTATTTCGCCATACGACAGCTCACAAAGACAATCTTAAGTCCACCATTTGAAACCAAACTCTTGCTAGTAATTCAAGTTCGTTATATCAATTTGGTTTCAGAGTATGGACTTAAGTCCATACTCTATCCGATACGTTGTAAGCGATTTACTAATATGATAAATTACTTTGTAGATACGTATCTAAGAAATGTAAATAAGGAGGTTGTTTTGATGAAAGAGAATATTAGTCAAGCAATGCAAAAATTTTCTCGATCTGTTATCGTTCCTGTAAAATTCATGGCTGTTATGGGTTTATTCTTAGCTTTTTCAGTTGTTTTACAGCTTCAATTTATGCCTAGTTTTCTACAAACATTTGGCACATTGATAAAAACCATGATGGATAGCATGTTGAATAATTTATCATTAATTTTTTGTATAGGTATCGCTTCTTCTTTAGCTAACAAGAAAAAGGTTGAAGCCTCCCTCATCGCTTTGGTTTCATTTCTTTTTTTTCTAGCAGCGAATAATGCATGGTTAAATCTAACGAATCAAATCGCTAATCCAGGAGAAGTGGGATTGTTTGGGACAGGGCAAGGAATGGTGTTAGGTTTTCAAGTTGTTGATATGAATGTATTTTTAGGAATGATTATTGGTTGTATAGTTGGTTACTTCCACAATAAATTTTCAGATAAAAAATTTGTTGATTTCTTAAGTATTTACGGTGAATCTCGCTTTACGTTCATGTTACTTATTCCTGTCATTTTAATTTTAGCAGTAGCAATGTGTTATATTTGGCCAATTGTCAATGGATTGATTTCATCACTATCTGGCTTTATTTTAACAACAGGGTTAATTGGCGTATTCGTGTACTCATTCGGAAATCGCTTCTTAATCCCTACTGGTCTTCATCACCTATTATGGATGCCGTTTTGTTTTACCGCACTTGGCGGTACAGCAGAAATCAATGGGCAAGTATATAGTGGTGCAGTAAACATTTTTTATGCGCAATTGGCTAATGCTAGCACAATTACTAGCTTAGATCCCTCTTTAAGATTTGCAACATTCGGTTTTGTAAAAATATTTGGTTCGATTGCAGTTGCTTTAGCAATCATCTACTGTGCGAAAAAAGAAAGAAAAGATGAAGTAAAAGGGATGGTTTTACCTTCAATGTTTGTTGCATCTGTAGCAGGTATCACCGAACCTTTAGATTTCACCTTCTTATTTGTTTCGCCTCTGCTATGGTTCGTTCATAGCGTATTAACTGCTATCTCAGAAACACTTTTATGGGCATTAGGCGCAAGGACATATATGCTCTATGGATTGATAGACACCATTGTATCAAATTCAGCATTTAGTCCAAGTGTAACCAAGTTTTATATTGTGATTATCGTAGGAATTATTATGAGTGCCATTTGGTTTGTAATCTTTGTTTTCTTGATTAGAAAATTAGATATTAAAACTCCTGGCAGAGAGAATTTAGAATTAGCCGCTGAAGATAATGTTATAACTACCTCAGAAGTAGAAGAAAATAGTCAATCAGAATTGTTAAATTCTAATGACGTTACTTTAGTCATTGATGGATTAGGTGGTCCAAATAATATTGAACATGTAACAAATTGTTTTACAAGATTAAGAGTTACTGTAAAAGACGAAAACAAAGTTGAAAAAGGGATATTAGAAAAAGTTTCTCAACAAAAAGGGATCGTTGAAAATGGAAAAAATATTCAAGTTGTTATTGGTATGGGTGTACAAACTTTAAAAGAAGAAGTATGCGATGTCTTAGGAATTACAGAATAATATGAATCAAGGAGTGGATTAAATATGGAAAGAAAAAAACAATCAGTCGTTATCGCAGGAGGCGGAAGTACTTATACTGCGGGAATTGTTATGATGTTAATTGAAAATCAAGATAAATTCCCTTTACGCACATTGAAGTTTTACGATAATGATCAGAAACGTCAGGAGATTGTTGCCAAAGCTTGCGAGGTGATTGTAAAAGAAAGAGCCCCAGAAATTGAATTTATTGCAACAACCGATCCCAAAGAAGCATTTACAGATATTGATTTTGTCATGGCTCATATCCGAGTAGGTGGATTAAGAATGCGAGAAAAAGATGAAAAAATTCCTTTAAAATATGGTGTTGTAGGACAAGAAACTTGTGGACCTGGTGGAATGGCCTATGGAATGCGTTCTATTCCGGGAGTCATTGAGCTGATTGACTATATGGAAAAATATTCCCCAAATGCTTGGATGTTAAACTATTCAAATCCAGCTGCAATCGTTGCTGAAGCAACACGTCGTATGCGACCAAATGCAAAAATCATTAATATTTGTGATATGCCTGTAGCTATTAAGAAATCAATCGCTGATATTCTTGGGCTCGATAGTGAACTTGAAATTGTTGATCGATATTATGGATTGAATCATTTCGGCTGGTGGACTGAAATGTATGACAAAGAGGGCAATGATTTAATGCCAAGATTAAAAGAGCATGTACAAAAATATGGGTATGCTTCTGCTACTGAGGAAAGTAATCCTTTACTTGAAGAAGCCAGCTGGATGGACACTTTCCAAAAAGCAAAAGATGTTTATGCAGTTGATCCTGAAACTGTACCTAATACGTACTTAAAATACTATTTATACTCCGATTATGTAGTTTCTCATGCCAATCCTGATTATACTCGGGCAAATGAAGTAATGGATAATCGTGAAAAAAATGTATTTGCTGAATGCAAGAGGGTCGCAGACAATCAATCAGCAAAAGATACTACTATTGAAGCTGGCGAACATGCAGAGTTTATTGTACATTTAGCAGCAGCATTAGCTTACAATACCTACGAACGTATGCTATTAATTGTAAAAAATGACGGAGCAATTGCTAATTTAGATGATGATGCGATGGTTGAAGTGCCTTGTATTGTAAGTAAACGTGGTTATGAACCACTATGTATGGGTAAAATTCCTCATTTCCAAAAAGGAATGATTGAACAACAAGTAGCAGTTGAAAAATTAGTAGTAGATGCTTATGAGCAAAAATCTTATCAAAAATTATGGCAAGCATTGACTCTATCAAAAACAGTTCCTTCAGCTAAAGTCGCAAAACAAATTTTAGATGAGCTAATTGAAGCAAATCAAGAGTGGTGGCCAACATTAAGTTAATTGTCTTCTATCTGAAAGTATGTTATAAAAATGGATAAGATACTATAAGAATTTTATTTGAGATAGGATGAGTACTATTATGCACTTTACAGATTTAGTAAACGAACATTATGCTGATTTAAACGAAACAGAGTTATTAATGTGTAATTATATCATGGAAAATATCGATATAATTCCCACTATGAGTACACTTAAATTTGCTAGAAATAGTTTATCCTCAAAGTCTTCAGTTATACGCTTTTCACAGAAATTAGGGTTTACTGGATTCACCGAACTTAGAAATTTCATTAAATGGCAAGATCATGAAGAACGTTTTGATGAGCAAATAACTTTTACTAATCAAGTAATTAAAGACATAGAACGTTTATTAAACATCTTGAAAGACCGCAACTGGCTCCCAATTTATCAAATTATTGATTCTGTAGATAATATCTACGTCATTACAACAGGGATTACACAAAAAAATCAGGCAGCAGAATTACAACGATTATTTCTTTTGATTGGTAAACCTCTGCAAATCATTCCTGGAAATGGTAACTCCAACGAGTTCAGAAGAATCCTTGAGAGACTAACTGAAAAAGATATCGTTTTTGTTTTATCATTATCTGGAGAAAATAATCGGTTAGAATCTATCATTCATCAATTAGAACTTGTTAAAAGCAAAATTGTCTCAATTACCAGTTTACAGAATAATTGGTTATCTGGAAAATCAGATTTTAACTTGTATGCCACAACTAGTCGCAGTCCTTTACCTAAAGATTGGTGGATACAGACAGCCTCTTCGTTTTTTGTTTTAATTGAAGCTTTTGCTTTTGGATATATGGATTATAAACGCAAAGAATCCTCTTAAACAATTATTTATCTTATGAAACGACGATGTATTCGTCGTTTTTTTATTATGGCGAAAATTGTTTCTATATAAAAATATTTCACATGCATAAAAGTAGATATTGCTGATTTCTTTTGTGTATACTTTTTATCAAAGAGTAGGAAAACCGGTTATTAACTCTTAAATTAGTTCAGAATAGAAGGAGAAATATATATGACAAACTTTACAGAATTACAAAAAATAACGCCGTTCAATTTATGATTTAGGAAAAAATGTGGAACTTTCTAATCAAGAATTGGTAGAAACAATTCAAGGAGCTATTCTTCAAAATCCATCAGCATTCCATTCACAAACAACTCGTGCTGTGATTTTATTTGATGAAGAATCAGATGCACTTTGGAATGAAATTGCTTATTCAGAATTAGAAAAAGTAACACCTGTTGAAGCGTTTGAAACTACAAAACAACGTTTGGCAGGATTTGCGCAAGCAAAAGGGACGATTTTATTTTATGAAGATTAAGATGTCGTAAAAGGTCTTCAAGAACAATTTCCTAGCTATGCAGAAAACTTCCCATTGTGGTCAGAACAAGCTCGTGGAATTTCATTATATGCAACATGGTTAGCATTAGCAGAAAAAAATATTGGAATGAATGTTCAACATTATAATCCATTAGTAGATGAAAAATTAGCAGAAAAATATGATATTCCATCTAACTGGAAATTACGTGCTCAAGCACCATTTGGAGCGATTGTTGCACCTGCTAGTGAAAAAGAAGTTCAAACAGAAAATCGTTTTAAAGTATTTGGAGCTTAAAAGAAGTTTCTATTATAAAATTAGAGGAGGTGTGGCCTTATCTATCGATCAGATTTTGAATTATGATATCTTGCCTTAAATGTACGCAATTTAGATTTACAAAGTCAATATTACCAACAATTTCTTGGACTTACCGTGATTCATCAAGATGATTCGATGATTGATTTAGGTGTAGGCAAGAACGTTTTAGTTCGATTAATCAAAACTGAGGAACTACGGGATGTTGCTAGTAGTTATGTCCTTTATCATTTGGCGATTTTACTCCCCTCTAGAGAAGATTTGGCACAGATTTTTAAACATTTTGTAGATCGTTCGGTTCCATTAATTGGAGCGAGTGATCATGACTATAGCGAAGCGATTTATTTAGAAGATACAGAAGGAAATGAAATTGAAATCTATCGCGATAGACCTGTTTCTGAATGGGATATTAGAGAAGATGGCCGTATTATTAGGACAACAGAAGCGATGAATGCAGAAGGATTATATCGTTTAGCCACTCCTTTAGAAAGTCCTTATAAAATGCCAGAAGGAAGCCGAATGGGGCATGTTCGTCTATCGGTTCGTAAGAGTGGTGTTTCGAGCGAATTTTATCAAAATGTTCTTCAAGTTCAAGATAAATTCTCTGTTCGTTCTGCTTCATGGTTGGCCTCTGGAAATTATCACCATCATTTAGCAGTCAATGAAAGGGGTGGGCAAAATTTAACCACTAGAACAGAAGGAATGCGAGGATTAGCTTACTATACCGTTAATTTCAAAGATGAACAATTGTATCGAGATACGATTGAAAGAGCAAAGACATTTGCTAAAGATGTTGAAATAGGAGAATAGGAAGCAAGCTTTACAGATTTAGACGGTATAAAAACACGTTTAGTCTTGAATCGTTAATTCTTTGTGGCTTACCTGTTGCACAAGTCTAGAGAATATTGTAAAATACAGACATATAAAAACTGTATGAATAGTAACTTGAAGTCTTTTGTAGAGAGCTAGCGTTTGGTGAAAGTTAGTAAAGTATGACAAGCGAATCCACATACTATGATGCATGGCGAAAGCATTGATTAAGCCATCCGGAGCAAACCGTTATCGCAAATGAGTGCAATGGAAACATTGAATACGGGTGGTACCGCGAAGATAAAAGTGAAACACACAACTTCGTCCCAGTGACAATTTGTCGGGGATGAGTTGTGTGTATTTTTTTACAATGGTTTAAACAAATTTTCAACAGGCAAACAAAAGAAATTGGAGGAATCAATATGTTAGATATGAAACGAGTGAGAGATCACTTTGAAGAAGTTGTGGTTGGATTACAAAACCGCGGAGTAGAACGTAAAGTAGTAGAAGAATTGCGTGATTTAGACGAAAAACGTCGTGAATTAATTTTAAAAACGGAGCAATTAAAACAATACCGTAATACAGTAACGGAAGAAATTTCTCAATTAAAACGTAATAAAGAAGATGCTAGCGCAAAAATTGCTGAAATGAAACAAGTTGGGGAAGATGTAAAAGCAACAGATGCTTTATTAGCAGAAGTAGAAGAAAAATTAGAATACATCGCTTCACGCTTACCAAATATTGCTGCAGCAGATGTACCAGTAGGGGAAGATGAAAACGAAAACGTAGAAATCCGTCGTGAAGGAACTCCTCGTGTCTTTGATTTTGAACCAAAACCACACTGGGAAGTAGCAGAAGCATTAGATATTTTAGACTTTGAAAGAGGAGCGAAAGTATCAGGGAGTCGTTTCTTATACTATAAAGGATTAGGTGCTCGTTTAGAACGTGCGATTTACAACTACATGTTAGATTTACATGTTGAAAAACATGGCTATACAGAAATGATTACACCATATTTAGTAAACGAACAATCAATGTATGGTACAGGACAATTCCCTAAATTTAAAGAAGATGTGTTCCAATTAACAGACGAACGTAATTTAACATTAATTCCAACAGCAGAAGTTCCATTAACAAACTATTATGCAAATGAAATTTTAGAAGAAGCACAATTACCAATTTACTTCACAGCATTAAGTCCTTCATTCCGTTCAGAAGCAGGTAGTGCCGGAAGAGATACTCGTGGATTAATTCGTCTACACCAATTCAACAAAGTAGAAATGGTGAAATTCGCAACTCCTGAAACATCATTTGATGAATTAGAAAAAATGACAGATAATGCAGAAGATGTATTACGTGGATTAGGCTTACCATTCCGTACAATTGTATTATGTACAGGAGATATGGGATTCTCAGCTTCTAAAACATATGATGTTGAAGTATGGATTCCAGCACAGGATACTTACCGTGAAATTAGTTCATGCTCAAACTGTGTAGACTTCCAAGCACGTCGTGCGAAAATTCGTTACCGTCAAACTGAAACTGGAAAAATTGAATTATTACACACATTAAATGGATCTGGTTTAGCAGTTGGTCGTACAGTAGCAGCCATCTTAGAAAACTACCAAGAAGCAGACGGAAGTGTAACAATTCCTGAAGCGTTAGTTCCATATATGGGTGGAGTTACAAAAATTACTAAATAATGATTAGATGAAGAAAAGACTTTTTAATAATGGAAAGTACGCTAGCAGAATTTAGGTTCTTAGGCTCGGGTGCAATCTGTTGTTAAAGAGTCTTTTTCTTTTTATCAAAAAAAATTGCATTTTATCATACTTAGTGATAAATTGCAGAAATGATGATAATATACAAAATAAATATAAAAGTTGAGAGAGGGCATGTATGAAAGTTTTAAAAGAAAGATTTGATACATGAAGTGATGCGATTATTGCT
>CAMYBO010000015.1 GCA_947254045.1 uncultured Granulicatella sp.
GAAGAATTATTATTATTTTTGGAACAAAAAGGGCTTCCTCCTCATTTTGTCTATGTTTTGTTAGTGATTATTCATGCATTTCCATATATTCGAAGAGAAGTTGTGAAAATGAAGGAAGCGAGTCAATTAAGAGGTCGTCCCTTGCATTTTTGGTCAAGCTTATATTATATCAAGGTGATTTTTACAGCTTATCACTTACAAGAGCAATATGAACAAGCGATGATTAGCCATGGATTTGATGAAAAGGGAAAACGAAACCCATCGATTATTTGGAAAAATGATACTAAAGCTTGTTCGTGGATGATTTTATTATTTGTAGTAGGGAATAGTATTGGATGGTTATGGAGGTAGAAAAATGACATTTGCAGAAAAAGCAATGGAAGTTTCTAAACGTTATTGGCAAGGAAGTTTTGAGCATCCATTTGTAACAGGATTACAAGATGGGACATTAGGGGAATCGATATTTCGTTATTATTTATTACAAGATCGTTATTATTTAGAACATTTTAGTAAACTCTATCAAATTATTTCTGACGCATCTGATGATCCAGAAGTGAAAGAATTAATGCGTAGAAATTCGCAACATTTAGCATTAGGAGAACAATTAATTCGAGAAGCGTTCTTTCAAGAATTAGGAATTGATGAAGAAGAAATCAAAAATACTCCGATTGCTCCAACGGCTTATAATTATATATCACATTTATATCGACAACTAGCAGAAAAAAGTGTAGTTGTAGCTTGTGCAAGTATGTTACCTTGTCCGTGGTTATATCAAGCGATTGGAGAACAATTAATCAAACAAAGTTCTCCTCATGAAATGTATCAACGCTGGATTATGACATATGCGGGAGAAGATAGTAAAGAAGCCGTTCAATATGAATGTGGCGTTATCGAACGATTATATCAAGAAGCAACTGAACAAACAAAAGAAGAAATGATAGAAGCATTTTATCGTAGTTGCCAATTTGAGTACCTATTTTGGGAAATGGCTTATACACATGAAACATGGAAATTAGAAGGTTAGGAAGGTTAGAAAAATGAGTAGAAATAAAAAAATTATGTTTTTAGCAATGATGGTAGCGTTAGATGTGGTGTTATCCCCATTAATGAGAATTGAAGGAATGGCACCAATGTCTAGTACAATTAATGTGATTGCAGCAATGCTGATGGGACCAGTATATGGAGTAGCAATGGCATTTTTAACAGCGATTCTTCGTATGACTTTATTAGCAATTCCACCTTTAGCATTAACAGGTGCAGTATTTGGAGCTTTATTAGCAGGGATTGGAGCAAGTATGACTAAAAACATCTATGGAGCTATGATGGGTGAATTTATTGGAACAGGCTTAATTGGGTCCCTATTGTCTTATCCTGTAATGGTTTGGTTTGCTGGAACAACAACAGGTTTATTCTGGTTTGTTTATACACCACGTTTTTGTGGAGGAGCGATTATTGGTTCAACGATTGCTTGGTTAGTTTGGGCAAAATTAAAAAATGTATCAACAATCCAACGTATTCAAAAATTATTTGCACCAACTAAGGAATGTCCATTATGCAAAAAGTTTTAGAAAAAATTTTCCCATTACAACGTCCTCTGATTCATTGTATTACGAATGGGATTACAAAGGAATTAGTGGCGAATGCATTATTATATGTTGGGGCAAAACCAATTATGGCAGAATATGAACGAGAACTTGAATCGGTGATTCAAGTTTCATCTGCCGTATTACTAAATATCGGACATTTAACAGAACAAAAAGAAGCTTGCATCATCAAAGCAGCAAAACTTGCGAATAACAATCAAAAACCGCTTGTTGTAGATGCAGTCGGAATAGTGGGACTATCCAATCGCCTTTCTTTAGTACAAAGGTTATTAGATATTGGCGTTACCGTTGTAAAGGGGAATATTTCAGAAATGAGACGATTGGCTGGTCTAAATAGTAGTGCCAAAGGAGTCGATAGTGCAAAGGAAGACCAAAGTTTGATGGAATTAAAAGAATTAGCTCATGCATTAAGGAAGTTAGCTAAACTCTATCCTCAAACACTTTTTCTAGCAACGGGAGAACAAGACTTAGTTGTTACGACTTCTAAATGTTTTTGCCTAAAAAATGGAGTAGATTCGTTAGAATTATTTACCGGTACAGGAGATGTAGTGGGAGCTTTAATTACAGGTGTTTTAGGAAGTGGAATTGAACCAATGGAAGCTACAATTGGAGCAATTACTTATTTTAATATATGTGGAGAAAAAGCAAGTAGAATTCTCCAGCAAGGAATGGAAAGTTTTCGAATTGAAACAGGAAATCAATTATCAAAATTGTACAAAGAAAATTGGCAAGAAATGTTAAAAATGGAGGACTGGACAAATGAAGTTTTTAAATAATACATTAGCCCTTTATTTAGTAACGGCACGTTACGATTGGAAAGAAGAAGACTTTTTGAAAAAAGTGGAAGAAGCTTGTAGGTCTGGTGTGACTCTTGTGCAATTAAGAGAAAAAGAATGTAGTACAAGAGAATATTATGAATTAGCAAAAAAGGTTAAGACAATCACTGATACGTATCAAATTCCTCTTATCATTGATGATCGAGTGGATATTTGTTTAGCAGTTAATGCTAGTGGAGTTCATATTGGTGCAGATGAATTACCTGTTGAAGTAGTTCGCAATATGATTGGAAACGATAAAATATTAGGAGTTACGGCAAAAACAGTTGAACGAGCTTTGGAAGCAGAACAACATGGAGCAGACTATTTAGGAGTAGGAGCTATTTATCCAACTACGACAAAAGTTATTACTCAACCAACTTCTATTGAAACTCTTAAGGCAATTGCGACAACAGTATCGATTCCTATTGTAGCCATTGGTGGGATTAAAGAAGACAATATGGAACCATTAGAAGGAACAGGTATAGCAGGTGTTGCTATTGTAAGTGAGATTATGAAAGCCGAAAATATTCAAGAAAAATGTCAATCATTAAGAAAAAAAGTAGCGAAAATTTTAGGAGGGGAAGCAAATGAGTAATGAAACAATTCAAGTAGTAACCATTGCTGGTTCCGATTCAGGAGGCGGTGCAGGAGCTCAAGCGGATTTAAAAACATTTCAAGCTCGACAAGTTTTTGGAATGAGTATTTTTGTGGCTTTAACAGCGCAAAATACTTTAGGAGTTCAAGCAGTTCATGAAGTGCCAAGTAATTTCATCGATGCACAATTTCATTCATTAGCCAGTGATTTTCATATTCGTGCAGCAAAAACTGGTATGTTAGCAGATAGTCGAGTTGTTCGTACGGTAGTAGAAAATTATAAAAAAGTAAATTTTGGACCATTAATTATGGATCCTGTTATGATTGCTAAAGGCGGACATCCATTATTACAACCAGAAGCAATTGAAACGATTAAAAAAGAATTATTACCAATTGCTACAGTTTGTACACCAAATTTACCAGAAGCGGAAGAATTAATTGGCAAGAAAATTTTAACAGAAAAAGATATGATGCAAGCTGCGGATATATTACAAAATCTTGGAGTAAAAAATGTCATTATTAAAGGTGGACATGGAACGCTGGATATTGTAAAAGATTTTGTCTTATTAGAAGACGGAACAGCATTTTGGACTGAAGCTAAACGAATTCAAACAGCTTCTACCCATGGCACAGGAGACACATTCTCCGCTTGTATTACAGCTGAATTAGCAAAAGGACAAAGCTTGAAAGAGAGCATCATTACTGCTCGTCAATTTATTCAAGGAGCGATTGCTCAACCAATTTATGTAGGAAATGGACACGGACCAACAAACCACTGGGCGAAGTTAGACGAGAGCGTTCGAGTGATTGAAGCGTAAGAAAATTAGGAATATGACTTTTCGATGTAGCAGGATGACAGGATGTTGTGTCATGAATGTTACTACGGGAGAGTTGTATTCCTTTTTGTTGTAACTTTGAGGGGATGGAATTTCTTCTGAATCATATTGAAAGCTAGGTGTACTAATAGTAGAATGAAAGCGCATAAAAATGATTTGTATAGGGGATGAATATTATGGTACACAGTAAAAAATGGTTTTACGGATTTATTCTACTCTTTTTAGGAAACACGCTTTTGTTAAGGTCAACAGAGTTTTCTATAATTGTGTCAATTATAATGATACTATTAGGCCATTTATTCATTATACGGATTGGAAAAGAACAGTTTGGTCTGAAAAAATGCTTAAAAGTAATATTGTGATTGCATTAGTTTTTACGATATATTATTTTGATTTTCAATCAAATGCAATTAGGTTTGTTTCATAATATTGTTATTGCAATGATAACGTATATTTCATTTTGGTATTTAAGTCAGTTTAGGGTCAAGAAGAATATTTGAGGACTGTGTTAATAAAAAAACAACCTGAATATTATATTTCCAGTAATGGTGTGAGTGTAACGTTCTTTAATAGAAAATAAAGTATGGATAAAGAAATAAAATGAATTACAAGAAGTAATGTATAGACTAGTTACAGGAACAATCTAAGGAATAAATAAAGATTAATAATAAAGAGTTTTCACCTTTAGAAAAAGGAAAGTTTACTTGACATTGTAGGGGAAAATAATTATACTATATGTAAAGTAAGCTTGTCATTTTTGTGGGAGGTGTTTTAATGTGAAGAACAGGCTTGAGGAAATAAGAAAATCGAATGGAATAACACAAGAAGAGTTAGCTTCTATTCTGGAGGTATCAAGACAGACGATTGGCTCTTTAGAGAATGGAAGATACAATCCTTCGATTATCTTAGCTTTTAAAATCTCTAAGTATTTTTGTGCAAGCATCGAAGATATTTTTATTTATGAAGAGGAAGAAGAAGATGAAAAAAAATAAGAATGTTGTAAAAGATTGGTTTCATACATTTTTAGGAATAGGGTTAATTGTAGTTGGATTCTTATTTCACAAGAATATTGTTAGTACAGATAAAATGATAACTACTATTCCCTATATATTGATTGGCG
Organism: uncultured Granulicatella sp.; assembly: GCA_947254045.1. GTDB lineage: Bacteria > Bacillota > Bacilli > Lactobacillales > Aerococcaceae > Granulicatella. The sequence continues at coordinate 4,973 of CAMYBO010000015.1, forward strand.
TTGGTTGTGGAATTTTTGGACATTTTATGGGTAATTTAATCAAATATTTTTCTACTAAAAATCATGAAGAATTAGAGAGACAAATTCAGATTGAAAAAAACGATGAAAGAAATATTTTAATTGCAGAGAAGTCTAAGGCAAAAGCCTATGATTTAATGATTTATTTATTCACTTCATTATTGATTATTTTTTCTTTGATGGGTGTTGATAAATTAGCAATCATTATGATTGTGGCGATATATCTCTCAATACAAATATATGCTTTATACTGGCGTTCTAAATTTGAAAGCAAAATGTAAAAATAGAGGATATTAAGATGAACAATTATATAAAATTTAATGAAAATAGATGGAATAATGTAAACAATGACTATACAGATCCATTGACACATGAACAATTAGAAGAAATAGAAATAAACCAATTTCTGTTGCCTTAACGATTTGGAAAAAAGTTCCGGAGGAATGGTTTGAAAAAGCTAATGGGAAATAGATACTAGGTTTAGCTTGTGGTGGTGGACAGCAGGGACCAGTTTTTGCGTTAAAAGGGTATGATGTAACTATAATGGACTTTTCTAAATCACAGTTAGAAAGAGATGAAATGGTTGCTAAAAGAGAAGGATTAACAATTAACATAGTTCAAGGTGATATGACAAAACCATTTCCATTTGAAGATAAAACTTTTGATATTATTTTCAATCCAGTTTCAAATGTATATATTGAAGATTTGGAAAATATGTATAAAGAAGCCTCTCGAGTATTGAAAAAGGGTGGACTGTTAATGGTTGGTTTTATGAATCCTTGGATATACATGTATGATGCTGATATTGTATGGGATTAACCCGATGAGGAATTACTTTTAAAGTATTCCATCCCTTTTAATTCAAAAGAGCTTGAACAAGAAGGCAAAATAACTATAAATCCAGAATATGGATATGAATTAAGCCATACTTTAGAAAGTCAGATAAGAGGACAACTTAAAAACGGTCTTGCTATGATTGATTTTTATGAATCATGTGACAAAAGAAATAGATTATCTCGTTATGGAAATGACTATATAGCTACACTTTGCGTTAAACTATAAACCACTTTATTTCTAATAAGAATTCCAAAGCTATCATTAAAATTAATTTGAAAGAGAGATGAACGATTTGCTATAGGTAAAGAAAATTATCGGAGTAGATGTTTCAGATAACAGTGTTTTAGTACCCCTATTAGATGGGTGTTGTGGTTTAGTAGACAAAGAACTAAGAAATGTAGTTGTAGATATGTTGGTTGATTCTTTTTATAAATGGATGGTTTTTCCAAATCCTGTGTCAGATGAAGAGAAAGCGATTATTCGTGAAATAGTTGAGAATCCTAATAGTGTTGGATTTGGTCCGCTTGCAAAAGAATATCTTACTGATGAGACTGTAAAAAGAAAGTTTGATAGTTTTAAAAAAGAAATGGACTATGACTACTGATTTGAATGATAGTGACTAATGAAAACATTCCCCCGCAAGAATTTCTTGTCGGGGGATTTTCCATATTATCGAAACTTCTTATACTGTTCCTTTAACGCTTCTTCGAATTTCGAAGTTGGGTCTGGATTGAAGTATTGTGTATGTTTCAGTGTGTCTGGTAAGTATTGTTGTTTTACCCAATGGTTTGGATAGTTATGCGGATATTGGTAATTTGTTCCTCGTCCTAATTTTTGGGCTCCTTGATAGTGTGCATCTTGTAAGTGCGAAGGGATGTTTCCTGATTTTCCTTGTCTGACATCTGAGAGTGCTGCATCAATGGAGAGAATGGCTGTATTCGATTTAGGGGAGAGGGCTAATTCAATAACGGCATTCGCAAGTGGGATTCGTGCTTCGGGTAAGCCAAGTTTTTCGGCAGCTTGTACAGCTAATACGGCACGACTGACTCCTGCGGGGTTTGCTAATCCGATATCTTCATAAGCTATCACTAATAAACGTCTAACTAATGTAATGAGTTCGCCGGATTCAATCAACCTTGCCATATAGTGTAATGCCGCATCTACGTCACTTCCTCGAATTGATTTTTGGAATGCGGAGATGACGTCATAATGTTGATCTCCGTTTTTATCATGTGCGAATACTTTTCTTTGTAGGCAATTTCCTGCGATTTCTTCGGTGATGATAATTTTTCCGTTTTCACTTGCTGGAGTAGATTTCACAGCTAATTCTAGAGCGTTTAGTGAACTTCTCACATCTCCATTTGAAAAATGGGTGAAGGTATGCATCGCTCCGTCTTCGACTTCTACATCATATTGTCCTAATCCCTTTGTTTCATCTGTTAATGCACGGGTGAGTGCTTGATGAATTTCTTCTGGTGTGAGAGGGATTAGTTCAAAAATTTGCGTTCTACTGCGAATCGCTGGGTTAATGGCTATATAAGGATTTTCAGTAGTAGCTCCTATTAATATGATACGTCCATTTTCTAAGTGTGGAAGGAGGAAATCTTGTTTTGGTTTGTCTAAGCGGTGAATTTCATCGAGTAATAAAATAACCGTTCCGCTCATCTTTGCTTCTTCAATAACGATTTGTAATTCTTTTTTTGTATCTGTCGCAGCATTTAATGTACGAAAGGCATACTTCGTTGTTCCCGCGATGGCACTGGCAATACTTGTTTTTCCAATTCCAGGAGGGCCATATAAAATCATAGAAGAGAGTTGTTTAGCGGCAATCATTCGAGCAATAATTTTTCCAGGTGCTACTAAATGTTGTTGTCCGACAACTTCTTCTAAGCAAGTGGGTCTCATTCGGTAGGCTAATGGTTGATTTTTCATAATTCTCCTCACTTTCTGTTCATTCTATTGTAGCATAGTTTAAATACTTACGTGAGTCAAAAATATTTACCTTATTTTGAAAAATATACTATACTAGTAAGAGTAGAAAATGATAGATGTAAAATTTTATCCAAAAGAAAGGGCGATATAGTTGCATTATTTAGATTATGCTGCCACTACACCAGTTGTAGAGGAAGTGAAACAAGCAATTTTTGAAGAAATGGCATATTTTGGCAATCCTTCTAGTGTTTATCAAATTGGTCGTACTCAAAAACAAAAGATTCAAGCTGTTAAAAAAGAGATATTACAAGAATTACATGCTTCTATGAATGATTCCATTATTTTTACAGGTTCTGGTTCAGAAGCAAATAATTTAGTGTTTGAATCTATTTGTCAGCACTTTGCAGAAGAAAAAGGAGAAATCATTATTTCAGGAATCGAGCATCCATCTGTTAAAAAATCTGCAGCCTATGCTGAACAATTAGGATTCACGATTATTCGTTTAGTTCCTGATGAGTCAGGGTGTATTTCTGTAAAAGAAGTGGAAGAAGCTTTAACAGAAAATACTTGTTTAGTATCGATTATGACGGTTAATAATGAAACAGGAGCGTACCAACCGATTCTAGAAATCGGTGAGTTATTAGTTGAACATTCTGCTTATTTCCATACAGATGCAGTTCAGGCATTCGCTCAAGAAGAAATGGATGTAACGGCTGCTCACATTGATTATTTATCTGCTTCAGGGCATAAAATTCATGCGCCGAAAGGAATTGGATTCTTATATAAGAAGAAAGATGCACCAATTCATGCACTCATTAAAGGTGGCGGACAAGAACAAGGATGGAGAGCAGGAACTGAAAATGTTCCTTATATTGTTGGCTTCCAAAAGGCTTTGGCATTGGCCGTTGAAACTAGAAATGAAAAAAAGAGCAAATACCTTGAATTATCTCAATATTTACAAGAACAATTAGCGGAATGCCAAATTCCGTTTGAAATGAATGGGGATGTATCAAGAAAGAGTCCGCATATTTGTAATGTTTGGTTAAAAGGAATTCCTGCAAGTCAAACATTAATTATGTGTGATTTACACCAAGTAGCTGTATCAGCAGGTTCAGCATGTTCTGCAGGAAGTTTAGAACCAAGTCCTGTATTATCATTCATGTATCCAGAAAATAAGAGTAGAGTGAATGAATCTGTTCGTTTATCCTTTGGAGGAGAGACAACTACGGAAGATATTGATGCATTTATTTCCTCAATATCCTCGATTAAACGACCATAGTATGCTAAACTAGTAGAAAGTGATGAAAGGAAGTGTTGATATGGCATTTACTCAAACAGCAACATTAAAAAATTCAAACCATGTGTATCGTGTATCTCCAACTGTAAAAGGATATACATTAAGAGATAATGGATTTGTCGAAACAAAATCTGGTAATTTTCAATTAATTCGCAGTTTAGATGACTTAGTAGTCGGACATCGTGGATTAAAATTAAAAGTTTCAGTCGATAAAGCAATGAAACAATTAAAAATTTCAACAACAACAAAAGATGGACTTCAAACTGTCCAATTATATGGAAATGAAAAAAACGCATATGCGGTTGAAAAACTAGAATTTATTCTAGATGGATTAGTAGAACGTGGCGTATTAGAAGAAGTATAAAAAAACGAGACAGAGTTTACTCTGTCTCGTTTCTATACATAGCACGGGAAGGTATTCCGATTACTATTGTTGATCTTCTTCGTGAGGGAGTGGCTTAAACTGCGCCACGAAGCTTAAAGTATCGCCAAAATAAAGATTTTCGCCTGGAATCTCATAGAGTTCCTGCATGCGTTTGCTTAACGAGTAAGGAAGATTCGTAGAATCTTTTTCATACTTCGTCAAAGTATCTTTATTAATTTTTAGGTATTTGGCGGCTTCTAAGAGTGTCAAATTACGATTAACCCGTGCTGCTCGTAAAGATATTATCATACACTTATGCCCCCTTTTTACCAATAATAATTGTAGTGAAAATAAATTTATTTGTCAAATGCACATAGGGCTATAATTCCTATCGTTATCGCCTTTAAGAAGATTTTGAGTAAATTTTTTTGAAAATTTTTTTAGAAAGTGATATAAAATTGATACAGCGACCTTCAAATCGTTAAAACAGAAAATAATTAGAAATGATGGTGAATAAATGAATAAGGAAAATATCCGAGTAATTGTCGGAATGAGTGGTGGAGTTGATTCTTCAGTAACAGCTCTTTTATTAAAACAAGCAGGATACGATGTCATTGGTATCTTTATGAAAAACTGGGATGATACAGATGAAAATGGTGTTTGTACAGCAACAGAAGACTATAAAGATGTAGCAGCAGTAGCGGAACAAATTGGGATTCCGTATTATTCTGTGAATTTTGAAAAGGAATATTGGGATCGTGTATTTGAATATTTCTTAAAAGAATATCGATTAGGCAGAACTCCTAATCCGGATGTCATGTGTAATAAGGAAGTAAAATTTCAAGCGTTCTTAGAATATGCTCTTCAATTAGGAGCAGACTATGTAGCAATGGGGCATTATGCTCGTGTGGAAACAGACGAAAATGGTGTGGTTCGTTTATTACGTGGAGTGGATAATAATAAAGACCAAACTTATTTTTTAAGTCAATTAAATCAACAACAATTATCAAAAGCGATGTTCCCAATTGGACATTTAGAAAAAAGAGAAGTGCGTAAAATTGCAGAAGAATTTGACTTAGCAACTGCTAAGAAAAAAGATTCTACAGGGGTATGTTTTATTGGAGAGAGAAACTTCAATGAATTCTTGTCTCATTATTTACCAGCTAAACCTGGTAAAATGGTCACCTTAGATGGAGAAGTTAAAGGAGACCATGCTGGATTAATGTATTACACGATTGGTCAACGTCAAGGATTAGGAATCGGTGGCGGTGGTAAAACTAATGATCCATGGTTTGTCGTCGGAAAAGATTTAAGTACGAATACATTATACGTTGGACAAGGATTCCATCACCCTAACCTATATTCTGATTCATTATTTGCGACAGATTTGCAATTTAATACAGATGAAGAAAAACCTAATGAATTCGAATGTACGGCGAAATTTAGATATCGTCAACAAGATACAAAAGTTCGTGTTGTATTCCAAGAAGACGACAAGACAAAAGCTATGGTATACTTTGAAGAGCCAGTACGTGCGATTACACCTGGACAAGCAGTTGTCTTTTATGATGGTGAAATCTGCTTAGGTGGAGGCATTATTGATAAAGCTTATATGGAAGGAAACGAACGTCAATACGTTTAAAAACAGATAGAAAAGAGGGGAATTCATGAGTGAAGAATACGTTGTTGGTGAAGTTTTAGCGACATTTTTTGAAAATCCGCAAAATTTTTACAAAGTATTATTAATTCGAGTGCAAGAAAGTAGTGTGCAACTAGACTCAGATGAGATTGTTGTGACGGGAATTATTGGCACGATTCATGATAATTCCCCTTATCGTTTTAATGGAAAAGTTGTTTTGCATCCAAAATATGGGCAACAGTTTTCAGTCTTAAGTTATCAACAACATCAACCTACTGGGAAAAAAGGGCTAATAGCTTATTTTTCTAGTGGGCGTTTTCCTGGTATTGGAGAAAAAACAGCTGAGAAGATTGTGGATTATTTAGGTGAAAATGCGATTGAGCAAATTATTCAAGATGAAAATTGCTTAAAAAATATTTCAGGATTATCGACAAAAAAATGCGAGAGTATTCGGAACATCATTATTGAAAATCAAGGAACAGAACGTATTTTATTTGAATTAACGAATATGGGATTTACTCCAATTTTTGCACAGAAAATAATGGTGCTTTATAAAGAGAAAACAATGGAAATCATTAAAGAAGATCCATATATCTTATTGCAAACCATTGAAGGACTTGGGTTTAGAAGAATTGATGCCATTGCGCAACAATTAGAAATCGCTCCAGATAATTTATACCGTATCAAAGGTGCTGTTTATGTAGTAGTAAGAGATTTATCTTATCAAGAAGGACATACATATTTAATTGATAAAGAAGTTGTTCTAGCAACTCAAAAATTATTAGAGCAAACTCGTTCATTTTTAATTGAACCGGATCAAATCGTCAATGCATTAAATGAATTGATTCGAGAAGGAATCATTATTTCAGAAGAAAATCATTTATCATTAGCTTCTTTATATTATGCAGAAATTGGAATTGTGAATGCCATCAATCATCGTTTGGAATTGTCTAAGAAATCTCTGTATAGTGAAGAAGATATTGAAAAAGCAATTCAGCATGTTCAAAAGAAATTTGGCATCATTTATGATGAATCTCAAAAACAAGCGCTTATTAAAATTATGCAAGAATCCTTGTTCATTTTAACAGGAGGGCCTGGGACAGGGAAAACGACCATTATTAATGGTGTTGTAGAAATGTATCGCTATTTAGAAGAGATTGATTTAGATTCTGATGCGATTCAATTAGCTGCTCCAACTGGAAGAGCTGCGAAACGTATGAATGAACTAACAGGTATTTCTGCATCTACCATTCACCGAATGTTAGGTATTTCTGCAGAAGAAAATGTTGAATTAGAAAGTGACGATTCTGATGATACTCGTTCATTAAGTTGTGGCTTCTTAATCATTGATGAGATGTCGATGGTTGATACTTGGTTAATGAATCGTCTGCTTCGTGCAACTCCTGGAAAAACAAAGATTCTATTTGTAGGAGATAAAAATCAATTACCATCTGTTGGACCAGGACAAGTGTTAACAGATTTTCTATTATCGAATAAGATTCCATCGATTGAATTAACGCATATTCATCGACAAAAAAATTCTTCAAGCATTGTTCCATTAGCCCACTCGATTAAAGATGGGCATTTACCAATGGACTTTACTCAAAATCAACCAGATAGAACGTTTATACCGTGCCGTTCAACTCAAATTCTAGATGTGATTGAGCAAATTGTAGTGAAGGCGATTAAAAAAGGATATCAGAAAAAAGATATTCAAGTGTTAGCTCCAATGTATAAAGGGGAAGCTGGTATTCATGAAATTAATAAAATGATGCAAAATATTTTAAATCCAAAAATTGGAAATTCCGTTCGAGAAATTGAATCATTTGACCGTGTTTTCCGTGTAGGAGATAAAGTATTACAGTTAGTCAATGTCGCAGAAGAAAATATTTATAATGGAGACATTGGAGAAGTAACTGCGATTATATTTGCCAAAGAAAATGAAGATCAAGTTGATAAATTATATGTCGCTTTTGATAATGTTGAAGTAGAATATAAGCGAAATGACTTTATTCAATTGACTCATGCATATTGTTGTTCAATTCATAAATCTCAAGGTAGCGAATTCCAAATGGTGATTTTACCAATGGTTGGTCAATATCAACGGATGTTAGAACGAAACTTATTGTATACAGCTGTAACAAGAAGTAAAAAATTCTTAATTATGTGTGGGCAATATGAAGCATTCCAAGAAGCAGCGAACCGTCAAAGTGCAAGACGTCAAACGTGTTTAAAAGATTTGTTGCAAGGAAATAGTTTTGATAGCTTAACCATTGAGGAAGAAAATCCAACAACGATTGAAGGGAATCCGCAAACTGAAGATACTAAAGAACAAATTTCGCAACCAACAAGTGAAACAAAACAGTATTCTGAAGAGAAATCAGTAGCATTAAAAGTAGAAGAAACAGTTGAAGAATTTCAAGTCACTTCAAAGAGTCAAACAATAGAAAAAAATAAACCATTTGTTTTAACAATGGAATTAATTGATTCTTATAGTATTGACCCTATGATAGGAATGGAAGAATTGACGCCATATGACTTCATGTCAAAATAATATAGAGTGAAAAGTTAGCTTTGTAAGAAAATTATAGAGTGATATAACAAACACTTATTTCCGGTAATAACCATTGATTATCTGTTACTGGGATAAGTGCTTTTTTATATTATTTTTTATAAAAAATGAAGCGTTAACCTAGTATTTTGTCTTCATATTGTATACAATAGTTTCGAGGTGAAAGTTATGGAAAACCAAAAACATTTTTTAGTGTCAGCAGATGCTGTGCCTCCTGTGTTTTCTAAAGTACTAAAAGCAAAAGAATTATTAGCAACTAATCAAGCAAAGGACGTTACAGAAGCAGTGAAATTAGTAGGAATTTCACGCAGTGTATATTATAAATATTATCGAAAAGTTCAAGGATTTTCGTCTGTGACTTATGGGCGAAAAGCTTCGTTAAATATTCATATGAAAAATGAAAAAGGAATTTTATCTAAAACATTAGATTTATTTGCTAGTTATAATATGAATGTATTAACCATTTTCCAAGGATTAGCGATTCATAGTGTAGCGATTGTTCAATTAATGTTAGATATTTCTGAAGCTACTGCCGATTTATCTGTTATCTTAAAAGAATTAGAAGCGATGGATGACAATATTATTGGTGTTGAATTACAAAATGTAGAGTAGGAATTCAAATGAAATTACAAACGAATAAAGGAAATTTAGAAGTAAAGGCCATTCTTTTTGATAAGGATGGCACTTTAACTAATATCGACAATATGTGGATTGAACCAACAGAACAGGTCATCCGTAAAATTTTAAAGCCGCATATAAAAGAAAACTCCACCGTAACGATTGAGCAAATGCTTGAATTATTAGGAATTGTACATGGGGAGATTATTCCTAATAGTGTCATTGCTTCAGGGACAGTTGAAGATATGTTAGACGAAATAGGAGAGTATTTTCCCATTGATAAAGTTTCTTTATATAATGAAGTACTTGAAGATTTCAGACAATATTTATTAGCGCATCCAGATATGATTACTCCAATTGGGGATGTAGCTTTTTTAATTTCTGAATTAAAAAATAAAAGGATTAAAGTAGGAGTTGTTACAAACGATAGCTACATTCCGACGAAAACAATTTTTGAAATCTTAAAGGTTTGGCATTTATTTGATTTTGTTGCTACACCTGATGATTATCCAGCTAAGCCAGAAGCAGCTTCCTTGATTGGTGCGAGTCAGCAGTTGGGAGTAGCACTAGAAGAAATTTTTTATGTAGGTGATTCTTATTTAGATATGGCCTATGCCAAACATTGTGGCGGAGGAATTGGTGTTTTATCGAGTGGGAGTGATGTTCAAAAAATGAAAGAAGAATCCGTTTTAGTATTAGATTCTGTAGAACAATTATTAGATTATGTAATAGGAGAGTGAATATGTACGAAACAAATCATACTAGTGAACGTTTGAACTTATTATGTAAAATTTTAATACCGGTATTAATTTATCAATTAGCCAATTTTTCTGCTCAATTCATTGATACCGTTATGACAGGACAATATCATGAAACTCATTTAGCAGGAGTATCAATTGCAGGAAGTTTATACAATCCATTTTTCACGTTGTTAAATGGGATTGTGGCAGCACTAATTCCAATTGTAGGTCAATTACTAGGAAAGAATGATAAAAAAGGCATTCAAAAAATTGTATTCCAGTTCATGTATATTGGAATTTTATTAGCAATTATTTTATTTTGTATTGGTTTAATTGGATTAAATCCAGCATTAAATCAAATGCATTTAGAAACTGAAGTATCAACCATTGCCAGAGAATATTTATTACTCTTATCGATTGGTTTTATTCCATTTTTACTATTCAGTGTGATTCGCTCATTTATTGATGCATTAGGTTTAACAAGAGTGTCGATGTTTTTAAT
>CAMYBO010000016.1 GCA_947254045.1 uncultured Granulicatella sp.
ATAGTTAATCGCTCCTTTTAATATGTTTTGTTTGGTCACTTACATATTAACACAGTTGATTAGCTATGAGTTTATTTTATGTTGCACTTGTTATGATAAATTATCCACAAAAAAACTTGTTAGAAATGGCAGTTATTTCTAACAAGTTCCGGGTAGTGGGTTTATTGAGTTATTAAATTTATTGTTTTTCTAGTTTTAATACTTTTTCAACTTTTTTATAAAGCATTAACGATAGTACACTGCTTAAACCGAATTTTAATACATTAAATGGTAATAAGGCAAATAGCATCAATGACCATAAATTTGTTACAAATGGGTTTGTAGTAGCTGCAAGGGCAACAATTTTTTCAATTGGAAAATGCATCGCTGTTGCATATAATGGGAACATGACAAAATAATTGGCTGTTAACAATACTACTGTTGCAGTAGCTGTACCGATTACTAAGCTTGTAATCGCCCCTTTGAATGTGCGGTGATATTTATAATAAAATACCGCTGGTAACATAAAACTTAAACTTCCAATTAAGTTCACTGTTTCGCCAATCCCAAATGTTGTTGTTCCATTTAAAACAAAGTTCAATGCAACTTTTACAATCGCAATATACGCACCATATAATGGTCCTAATAAATAACCTCCTAAAATAACAGGTAATTCTGAAAAGTCCATTTTAACAAATGGTGGAATAAATGGCAGACTAAATTCTAATAACATTAGAATCGTACTTATCGCACCAAATAGTCCTACTAAAATGATTTGTTTTGTCGCATAACGTGACACTGTTTTTGCATTTGTACTCATCGTACATCTCCTCCTTAACCGGGTGAAGGATCGGATGGTTTCTCACGCTCTTGTTCCATTTTATTGGTATAACTGCACCAAAAAATGCAGCAACAAAATGGTATACATTTCATCACTGCATTCTTATATATCAAATTGATTGGTATCTTCGAACGTGAAATATAACCATTTTCTCTCATCTAGACTATCACTATCGGTTCTGGAATTGCACCAGATCATGCCTGTTTGGCTCGCGGACTATACCGCCGGTAAGGAATTACACCTTGCCCCGAAAATGTTATTTTATAAACAAAGAGTACCATACTTTTTTTTACATGACAATTATTCTGCTTAATTTGTTTATTGATATTGTGGGCGAGCATATCCAAAAATATCACTAGAGTCAATTTCATGTGTTTTTCTCATAACTTTAGAACCATCTCCACCTTTAACATCTGTATTCCCTTCAAGCGTCACAATTCTATCACTAAGAACTTTTTCTACAATGGCAATATGGTCTGCTACGCCATCCCCATTCCAATCAAATGTTACAATATCTCCCGCTTGCGGTGTAGATTTTCCAATCCAAATTCCTTGATTTTTAAATAAATGAATATGGAAAGGAACATAGGCTTCTTTTTGAATTAAGTCTATTGCCCCAGCCATTTGGAAGATAGAGGAAACAAATACATCACACCAGTCATCCCATGTATGGATATAATAACCACTATAACTTCTCATTCCTGTATTATAAACTTGGACTAGTCTTTCTTGCCAAGAATCATATTGTTCTGTACCAATATAGGCTCTTGCTAATTCTAACACAAGATGTTTTTGATCCTCTGACCAAGATGGAGTTTCAATCCAAGTTCCATCATTTCCTACATAATATCTAGCATTGTCGACCCATGTATTTGTTGCCATTTTCCCATTATTCAATAGGTAATAGTCTCCAACCCATTGATTTAAAACAGGAATTCCATTTCTATAATAATGCCATGTACCATTTTTTTCTTGATCCCAGCCATCTTTTCCTTTTACAACTCCCGGAATCCATTCACCTGTTTCAGATACATAATATTTATCCCCATCTATCCAGCTAGAAGTGATCATTCTTCCATCATTCCCTACATAATAGTAAGTTTGAACCCATTGATTCGTGACAAGTTTTTCTTGTTCGTCATAAAAATACCAGCCATTATTTTGTTTTTTCCATCCACTGTCTTTTACTCTATCCGGATTCCATTTTCCTGTGGAATCTACATAATATCTAGCTCCATCTACCCATTTACTTGTAGCCATTTTCCCATCTGACTCCAAGTAATAGTCTCCTTCCCAAGTAGATATTGCCATTGTATGATCTTCTTTATAAAAATACCATGTTCCTTTTTGATCTCTCACCCATCCTTGTAAGGTGCTTTCTTTTTTTACTTCAGGTTCTTTTGTTGTTTCTTTTTGCTTTTCTGTTAAAGATTTTGGTTTTTCAACTCCATTTGTAGTGATTTCGGATTGATGATCCTTTTTTTCTACAGTTGTTGTAACTTCATCCTTATTTTCTGTAGGTTTCACTTCGTCTGCCAAAACTACATTCCCATTAATAAACATAAGTCCCATTAATAAAAATATATATTTTTTCATCCTTTTTCTACCTTTCAATATAATCTTTTATAATTATATCACAAACTCAATACTTTCCTCAAATATTGACCTGTAAAGCTTCCTTCAACTTGAGCTACTTCTTCAGGTGTTCCAGTAGCGACAACTAGTCCTCCGCCACTTCCACCTTCTGGTCCCATATCAATAATATAATCAGCTGTTTTAATCACATCTAAATTATGTTCAATCACTAAAACGGTATTTCCTGATTCTACTAAACGGTTCAATACTTCTAATAATCGAGCAATATCATCCGTATGAAGCCCTGTTGTTGGCTCATCTAATACATAAAAGGTATTCCCCGTAGACACTCGTTGCAGTTCACTCGCTAATTTCATCCGTTGTGCCTCTCCACCCGATAAAGTTGTAGCGGACTGCCCTAAAGTCACATAGCCTAAACCCACATCTTTAATGGTTTGAAGTTTTCGTTTAATTTTTGGTACAGCTTGGAAAAATTCTACCGCATCATCTACCGTCATTTCTAACACTTCGGCAATACTTTTTCCTTTATATTTGACTTCCAATGTTTCTGAATTATAACGACTACCATGGCAAATTTCGCACGGAACGTATACATCTGGTAGGAAATGCATTTCAATTTTTAAAATACCGTCTCCCTTACATGCTTCGCATCGTCCACCTTTAACATTGAAACTAAAACGTCCTTTTTTATAGCCACGTAATTTTGCTTCATTTGTCGTTGCAAATAAATCACGAATATCATCGAATACACTTGTGTAAGTTGCTGGATTACTTCTTGGGGTACGACCAATTGGACTTTGATCGATATCAATAATTTTATCTAATCCTTCATATCCTTTAATTGATTTAAAGGCCCCAGGTTTTTCTTTTGATTTTGAAATTTCTCTTGCTAAAGCTTTTTTCAATACTCCATTCACAAGAGAACTCTTTCCAGAGCCTGAAACTCCTGTGACAGCTACTAATCTTCCTAAAGGAATATCCACATTAACCGATTTTAAGTTGTTTTCACTAGCTCCTTTTAAGTGAATCCAGCCTTTATCTTCTGTTCTACGTTCAGTTGGAACTGCAATTGATTTTTTCCCAGATAAATATTGTCCCGTTAATGAGTTTGGATTTTTTTCCACTTCTTCTGGTGTTCCAGCAGCAATAATTTGTCCGCCAAATTCTCCTGCACCTGGTCCGATATCAATTAAGTAATCTGCTGCTCTCATAGTATCTTCATCATGCTCTACTACAATTAATGTGTTTCCTAAATCACGCATATTTTGTAATGAGTGAATTAATCGATCATTATCTCTTTGGTGCAATCCAATCGATGGTTCATCTAAAATATATAATACTCCTGATAAATTCGATCCGATTTGAGTCGCTAAACGAATTCGTTGCGCTTCTCCCCCTGATAAAGTTCCTGCTGCACGGCTAAGGTTTAAATATTGCAACCCAACATTTTTCAAGAATGTTAAACGAGATTGCACTTCTTTTAAAATAGGAGCGGCAATTTGTTCATCTTGTGGAGATAACGTTAAATCTTTGAAAAATTCAAGTTCTTCATCAACAGAAAGTTCCAACACTTCACTAATATGTTTATGATTCACTTTTACAGCTAATGCTTGTTCATTTAAACGATATCCATGACAAGCTTTACACGACAATTCTGTCATATATTGACGCATTTGTTCTCTAGTATAATCGCTATTTGTCTCATGATAACGACGTTTCACATTGACAATAACCCCTTCAAAAGGCACATCCACATCTCGAACGCCTCCAAATTCATTTTCATAATGGAAATGGAAAGTGGCATCTCCAGAACCATATAACACTAGATTTTTCTGAGACTGTGTTAATTTTTCAAAAGGTAAATCCATTGGAACTTTAAACTGCTCACAAAATTGGCGTAGCATTTCTGGATAATAATTCGAACTAATCGGATTCCAAGGCGCTAACGCTCCTTCATTTAAAGTTTTCGCTTTATCTGGAATAACTAAGTCGATATCCACTTCTAATTTCATTCCTAATCCATCACATTCCGGACAAGCTCCAAAAGGTGCATTAAATGAAAATAGACGTGGCTCTAATTCTCCAATCGTAAATCCACAATGAGGACAAGCATAATGTTCACTAAACAGGATTTCTTCTTGCCCAATGACATCGACAATGGCATACCCTTCTGCTAAACGAAGCGCTGCTTCTAATGAATCGAATAATCTTGAACGACTCTTATCCGACACAATAATACGGTCGACAACAATTTCAATCGAATGTTTTTTATTTTTTTCTAATGAAATTTCATCCGTTGTTTCCATCATTTCGCCATCTACTCGAATACGAATATAGCCATCTTTTTGAATATTTTCGAAAACTTTTTTATGTTCCCCTTTTTTTCCTTTTACAATCGGTGCTAAAATTTGAATTTTTGTTCTTTCTGGCAATTCCATCACTCGATTCACCATTTGTTCAATCGACTGACTTTCAATTAAAGTACCATCATTTGGACAATATGGTTTTCCTAATCGTGCATAGAGTAATCTCAAGTAATCATTAATTTCCGTCACGGTTCCCACCGTTGAACGAGGGTTACGAGAAGTTGTTTTTTGGTCAATCGCAATTGCTGGGCTTAATCCATCAATACTATCGACATCCGGTTTATCCATTTGCCCCAAAAATTGTCGTGCATAAGCTGATAAACTCTCTACATATCTTCTTTGCCCTTCTGCATATAAGGTATCAAAAGCTAGTGAACTCTTCCCTGAACCGGATAATCCTGTAATTACTACTAATTGATTTCTTGGAATCGTTACATCAATATTTTTTAAATTATGGGAGCGTGCTCCACGAACGATAATCTGATCTTTCGCCATTCCATCTTCCTCTATTTCTATCTAAAATCAAAAACTCTGCCCTTAGGCGTTCACCTTAGTATAGCATAGTTTCTTTTATATTACGAACAAACGTTCTTGTCATGTCATACATTTTCATTTTAAGTGAATTCAAAAAAATGAGCAAATTCCTACTCAACAAAAAAGTCTGAACCTTCATAGTACCCTCACTATCAAAATTCAGACAATTTTTGTAAATTCTTAGTTGATTTCCATTTCCACTGGACAGTGGTCACTTCCGGTTACATCCGCACGAATTTTCACTTCTTGAATGCGAGATGTTAACACTTCTGATACAACAAAATAGTCAATTCTCCAGCCAATATTTCTTGCACGAGCGCCTCCCATGTAGCTCCACCATGTATAAGCTCCTACTGTATCTGGATAACGATAACGGAACGCATCGATTAAGCCATTTTCTACAATTTGATCAAATTTTTCACGCTCTTCTTTTGTAAATCCTGCATTTTTTGTATTTGTCTTTGGATTTGCCAAATCGATTTCCTGATGCGCTACATTTAAGTCTCCACAGAAAATAACTGGTTTTGTTTCTTCTAACTTTTTGATAAAAGCTAAGAAATCATCTTCCCACACTTGGCGATAACTTAAACGTGTTAAATCACGTTTCGCATTTGGAGTATAGACTGTCACTAAATAATAGTCTGCATATTCTGCTGTAATAACACGTCCTTCTTGATCATGTTCTTCAATTCCTAATCCATATTGAACAGAAATCGGTTCTTCCTTTGTAAAAATGGCTGTTCCAGAATACCCTTTTTTCACTGCTGAATTCCAATAAGCATGGTAGCCTGCAAATTCCATTCCTAAATCCACTTGTTCAGGCTGTGCTTTTGTCTCTTGTAAACATAAAATATCTGGTTGAGCTTCTAATACATATTCTTGTAAAGCTCCTTTATTTAAAACAGAACGAATCCCATTCACATTCCATGTTGTTAATTTCATACTTCTTCCTCCACGTTCATTTTGTTCTATCATAACAATTTTATAAAATGATGACTAGCAAAAAGATACCGACTTCCAAGCGTTAGATTTTTAGTCCAACTTTTCGGGGTCGGTATTTCAGAAATACTTGATAACTTTAATACTTTTTCATCACTCATCCGCATCATTCGGTAAGCAAATATAAAAACTAATCACTTCTCCAACGGATTCAGCTAACATTCTTCCGCCATGACTTCGAACAATATTATCTGCAATGGCTAGCCCTAAGCCTGTTCCACCAGTTTCTTTCGAACGAGAGCCTTCTGCACGATAGAAACGGCTAAATAAATGCTCTAACACTTCTTTTGGAATAGGTTCTCCAATATTACGAACAGCAATTGTAACAATATCTTTTTGTTCCAACACTTCTATCGTAATTTTCGTGTTTTCACGACCGTATTTAATGGCATTTGATAGTAAATTATGAATAGCACGCACCATTTTTTCCGCATCCATCTCCAAGACCATTTTTCTTTTTGATGGAATGACTTCAATCGTCATTTGACGTTTTTGTGCTTCTAATTCAAAATCGGCTGCTACTTGTTCTAAGAAATTCTCTACTGGAATATCATTCAATCTCAACGGTGCTCCATTTGGACTTGTTGTTGTATATTCGAATAAATCATCTACTAACGCCTTCATTTGTTGTGCTTTATGATACGCAATTTCTGCATAACGCTTCGTTTCTTCAGGTGTTTTAGGCTTCCCATTAATGACTAAGCCTAAGTATCCAATAATAGACGTTAAAGGGGTACGAATATCATGAGAAACATTTGTAATCAATTCATCTTTTGATTTTTCAATCATTCGTTCATCTTCCATGGCGCTCACAGTTGAATCTACTAAACGGTTAATACTCGTCACTACTTTTCCCATGTCTCCTGCTAATTGGAAAGGAATTCTTCGATCATAATCTCCTTGCGCAATTAAATGTAATTCCTCTAAAACATGAGACAATTGCATTTGATGATAACGACGAATTAAACGCCAATAAGTAAATCCAATCGCAAAAATGGTCGAGCTAATGGAGAAAATATTTTTATATAATTGAATTTCACTCGGTTCAACATTCCACGCTTGGCGAATCGAACGAGTTCCATCTACAAAGTATCCAGGCGCATCTAGAAATTGATTTAACAATACTAAAGCTCCTAAATACAAGACGAAGACAATACATAGCGTAATAACGCCTTCTAAAAATAATTCACTAATTTCCCGGGCTGTTAATTTCAAAAGGGCAGCGGGCTTTTCTTCTCTATCTGCCTTTTTAGAAAAAAATTTGCTATTTACTTTCAATTTTATAGCCAACTCCCCATACGGTTTCGATTACTTTATCTCCACCTGTTGCTTCAGCGATTTTATCACGTAAATGGCTGACGTGAACCATTACGGTTTTAGTAGAAACAATACTTTCTTGTTGCCATACCGTTTCAAAAATTTCATCTGCACTAAATACTTTATTAGGATGACTTGCCAGTAAGAATAAAATTCCAAACTCTAAAACAGTTAATTGAATTTCTAAACCATCTAATGTTGTTACTTGATGAGAGCCTTTATTAATTAATAATGGTCCAATTGTAATTTCTTCGGTACTTTCACTTTCTTTTGTTAAAGCTGAAGTTCGGCGTAATAATGATTTTACACGTGCAATGACTTCTAATGGATTAAAAGGCTTCGTTACATAATCATCTGCCCCATTCGTTAATCCCTGAATTTTATCAATATCGGTTGATTTGGCACTAAGTAATAAAATGGGTAAAGCATCATTCGTTTTACGAATTTCATGTACAACAGAAATTCCATCTAATCGTGGCATCATAATATCTAAAATCACCATATCGATATCTGAATAAGCTTGAAGTTCTTCCAATACTTGTTTTCCGTCATACGCTTTTACAATTTCAAATTTTTCGTTTCTTAAATAAATGGATAATAATTCTACAATCTCGCGATCATCATCTACGACTAAAATTTTCATAAAAATCCCTCTTTTCGTATTATTTTCAACTTTATCCTACTCAATCTCTAACAAAAACTCCACCATTTCATTAAAATCTTGAAAATTCTTTAATAATTTGACAAAAAAATCGCTTCTATATGCATGAATACACGTTTTTTTGCTATAATGTAAGTGTATTCCTAATTTATTGGAAAGGATTTTTTATGACACAAACACCTATTACAAATCAAAAAGTACAATTACTAGAAACGATTGTCTCTTCATCAGAACAAATACAAGATTATTTTGTTCCATTTGCAGTGGATGAATCTATTTTACATCATCTGGTGCAATTCCCATCGGAAACTTTTCTACATTTTTGGGAAATGGAAGATACAGTGATTTTAGGAATGACAGATACTAAAACACCCTACTTAGAAGAGGGAGTTGCTTTATTAAAACAACGCTCTTACACCCCAGTGGTGCGACATGCTGGAGGCTTAGCCGTTGTCAGTAACTCAGGAGTTTTAAATATTAGTTTATTATTTTCTAGACAAAATGCAACGATTCAACAAGTGTATGAATGGATGCAAGCATTAATTACACGTGCCTTTCCAGAAGCTGTTGGAGAAAAAGAAATCCAAGCCTTTGAAGTGAGCGATTCCTATTGCCCAGGAGACTATGATTTAAGTATTCAAGGGAAGAAATTTGCTGGAATTGCGCAAAGACGTTTTAAAAATTCGATTTGCGTCTCTATTTATCTTAGCATTAATGGCAATCAAGAAGAACGTGGAAACTTAATCCATGATTTTTATGAAGAAAGTATTAAGGGAGAAGAAACTCGTTGGCATTATCCAGACGTTAATGCAGACAGTATGGCGAATTTATCGCAATTATTAGACTTAACTCTAACCGTTCAAGAAGTCAAAGAACGTATTTTAACCGCTCTATTAGATAGGCAATGCGAATTATTAGAGTCAGAAATTCATCTTGCAACCGAAGCAAGTTATCAAAAAGCCATGGATCGATTAAACCTACGAAAAGTTTAACAATAATTCCAGACATTATAAGGAGGAAAAGATTGATGTATATTGAAGAACTATCCCGTGAAAAAGTATTACGTGACCCTGTTCATGATTACATTCACATTCAACACCGTGTTATTTTAGACTTAATTAATAGCCGAGAAATGCAACGATTACGCCGAATTAAACAAACTGGCGCCTCTATGTTCACCTTCCATACGGCTGAACATTCACGTTTTTCTCATTCATTAGGCGTCTATGAAATTGCTAGAAGAATTTGCGACAAATTTGTTCGAAACTATCCAACTGTAACACCAAATGATGGATTATGGGACGATTCTAATCGACTCGTTGTCCTATGTGCCGCTCTTTTACACGATATCGGACACGGCCCTTATTCTCATGCTTTTGAGAAAATTTTCGATACAAACCATGAACAAATTACAATTGATATTATTTTGTCACCAGACACAGAAGTGAACAAAATTTTAAAAACCGTTTCTCCTACTTTCCCAGAAGAAGTAGCAAGTGTCATTCAAAAGAAACATCCAAATCCACAAGTCGTTCAATTAATTTCTAGTCAAATTGATGCTGACCGTATGGATTACTTACTACGAGATGCTTATTTTACAGGGGTAAATTATGGAACCTTTGACTTAACTCGTATTTTACGTGTGATTCGCCCGTATAAAGGTGGGATTGCCTTTAACTTCTCTGGAATGCATGCTGTAGAAGATTATGTCGTTAGCCGTTATCAAATGTATATGCAAGTTTATTTCCATCCAGTATCAAGAGGAATGGAAGTTGTGTTAAATCACTTATTAAAACGTGCTACAGAGTGTTATCATTCAACGACTCATCCATTAAAATATACAGCCTCTTTCTTAAAACCATTTTTTGAAAAAAATTGGACTTTGGAGGACTATCTTCGTTTAGATGACAGTGTGTTAAACACTTATTTTGCCCACTGGCAAATTGAAGACGATGCGATTTTAAGTGATTTAGCCGATCGTTTTATTAATCGTCGCCCATTTAAATCCGTGCCATTTAATCATGTCAATGACGTGGCAACGATTGAACGTATGAAAGAATTGGTACAAAGTGTCGGTTATAACACTGAGTACTATACTGCGATTAATAATAGTTATGATTTACCGTATGATTTCTATCGTCCAGATTCCGTAAAACCAAGAACGCAAATCGAATTAATGGAACGCAATGGAAATATGGTCGAATTATCTCTTGTCAGCTCAATTGTATCTGCTATTTCAGGAAGAGTTCGTGGAGATGAACGTTTATATTTCCCAAGAGAAATGTTTGCAGAAGGAACATCTGAATTATTTAGCGAAGATTATCAAGAATTCCAAGCATTAGCAACTAAACTTGATGTCTACTCCAATCAAATGAAATAATACGATAAAGACTTTTCTAAACTAGCCGGACTCAACGAAAGGATTCAGCTACGCAGAAAAGTCTTTTGTGCTTTTTTTTCAGTAAAAAAATATGCTATAATGAAAGTGATACAGAAAAAAGGAGACTCACTATGATTAAATTAATTGCCATTGATATTGATGGAACTTTGATTAACTCAAAACACGAAATTACTCCTCGTGTTCACGCTGCATTAACAAAAGCAAAAGAACAAGGTGTCTATGTTGTTCTTTGTACAGGGCGTCCTCTTCCTGGCGTTCAAGGATATTTAAACGAATTAAACTTAATTAATGATCGTGATTTTGTTATTACTTATAACGGTTCACTTGTTCAAAAAACAGGAACAGGCGAAAGTTTAGTACGCTTCGGAATGACAATGGATGACTTAAAACTAATGGATGATTATCATCAACAATACGACGTGCACTACCACGCAATCGATGAAAAAAATATTTATGTAACTACACCAGATATTGGAAAATACTCTTATATGGAACGTGACCTTGTTGGAATGCCAATTGTACAACAACCACTAGATCAATTTGCCCCAAATGCTACTTTTTCAAAAATGATGTTCGTAGATGAACCAGAAATTTTAGAAAATCTGATTCCAAATTTAAGTAACTCGTTCAAAGAAAATCATAATATCGTTCGTAGTATGCCTGTTTACTTAGAAGTCCTACACCCACAAGCAAGTAAAGGACACGCTGTCGCTAAACTAGCAGAACTATTAGGACTAGATGCCAGCGAAGTGATGTGTATCGGAGACCAAGGAAACGATAGAGATATGATTGAATATGCAGGTATGGGTGTTGCCATGGGAAATGCAATCGATGAAATTAAAGAACTCGCAAACTTCATTACAACAACAAATGATGAAGATGGCGTTGCAGTAGCTGTAGAAACTCATGTATTAAATACGGAGAACTCTCTATGATTCATTCCATGAATCTAGCTCCTTCTCCATTTAAAATGATTGCATCTGGAAAAAAGACTATCGAACTAAGATTAAATGACGAAAAACGAAGAAAAATTCAAATTGGAGATTGCATTCAATTTACCAATATAAAATCTCCAAACGAATCCATTCTTTGCGAAGTTATCCGGCTTCATCCATTCGAACACTTTGCTTCATTATACGAAACACTTCCTTTGCTATCTTGTGGCTACACAGCTTCAACCATTCAACACGCACATCCTGATGATATGCGAATGTATTATTCAAAAGAAGAGGAAGACACTTATGGAGTCGTTGGAATTGAATTGAAATTAATAACAGAAAAATAACCCAAAGGAGATTTTACACCCCTTTGGGTTTTATTTATAATTTTACTGTCTAAAGTTCTGCTCCATTAGAAGCAATCACTTGTTTATACCAATAAAATGATTTCTTTCTACTTCTTTCTAACGAACCATTTCCATCATTGTCTTTATCAACATAAACAAAGCCATATCTCTTCTTCATTTCCCCTGTAGAAGCAGATACAATATCAATCCATCCCCATGGAGTATATCCTATTAATTCTACCCCATCTTCTTGAACAGCTAACTTCATTTGTTCAACATGTGAGCGAAGATAATCAATACGATAATCATCTTGAATAGAGCCATCCTGTTCGACAATATCATTTGCACCAATCCCATTTTCTACAATAAATAGTGGTTTTTGATATCGTTCATATAAACCATTCATCGTAATTCTTAATCCTACTGGATCAATTTGCCATCCCCATTCGCTTCGTTCTAAATAAGGATTTTTTAAAGTTGGAAAAACATTCCCGCTCGTTTTTTGAGTATCTACATTTAACGTTCCTGTTAAACGTGAAGAATAATAACTGAATCCAATAAAATTTACAGTATTTTCTTTCAATATTTGTAAATCTTCTTCTTGAATATCTAATTGAATTCCTTCTCGCTCCATAAATTTCAACGCATAATTTGGGTATTTCCCACGGGATTGGACATCTACAAAGAAGAAATTATCTCTATTTTTATTCATGGCATCTAATACATCGTTTGGATGACAAGTTTGAGCATAATATTGTCCCGCAGCAATCATACATCCTATTTGTACTTGCGGGTTATACGTTTTCGCTATTTTAGTGACTAAGGCACTAGCGACTAATTCATGATGGGCAGCTTGGTAAATCGCTTGTGTACGGTTTTCACCTTCTTCAAAAGTAAGCCCTGCTCCCATAAATGGCAAATGAAGAATCATATTAATTTCATTAAAAGTCATATAGTAGTTCACTTTTTTGCCAAATCTTTCAAATAAAGTCTCGCAATAACGAACATAGCAATCGATGACTTTACGGTTTTTCCACGAGCCATAGTGATCGACTAAATAAAGCGGAATATCAAAATGACATAAAGTAACGACTGGTTCAATCCCTTTTTTGATTAATCGATCAATCAGCTTTTCATAAAATAAAAGCCCTTCTTCATTTGGTTCATTTTCTACTCCGGTTGGAAAAATACGAGACCAAGAAATAGAGAAGCGATAAGCTTTAAAGCCCATTTCAGCCATTAAATCGACATCTTCTTCCCAATGGTGGTAAAAATCTACAGCTTCCCTTGCAGGATAATAGCTATCCTCTGGTAAATCTTTATAAGACATTTCCCCTCTCATAATCGGAAAACGAAATTCCCCCTTAGGAATCACATCCACACTTCCTAAGCCTTTTCCACCTTCATTATAGCCACCTTCTACTTGATTAGCAGCTGTAGCTCCTCCCCATAAAAATCCATCTTTCATTCGACTCATCGCATTCTTCCTTTCAAACAAATATGAAGCCTTCGTGTTATAAAAGGATTCACTTTTTTATTTTAATTCTAAAATTGGTTCTCCAGCAAATGTTATTTCATTAGTTGTAGATATTACTTCTTTTTTCAATTCAGAATTTGTAATAATGATTGGAGTAATAATATCATAGCCATCATTTTTTATTTGTTCAAAATCTACGTTCACTAAAGGTGTACCTACCGTAACAGTCTCGCCCGGTTGAATTAATTGCGTAAAATATTTACCTTTTAAATTCACTGTGTCTAAACCAATATGAATTAATACTTCTACTCCATCTATACTTTTTAATCCTATAGCATGTTTTGTTTCAAAAATTGTAACAACTTCTCCAATAATTGGAGATACAATTGTTGATTCTTCAGGTAAAATTGCTACTCCTTTTCCTAGCATTCCACTAGAAAAAGTTGCATCATTGACTTGAGATAATGGAACTATTTTCCCTTTAACTGGTGCATTAATAGTATTAGTTTCTATATTTAAATTACTTGAATTTATTTCTAAAGTATTCGATTCTTTATATAAAATATACGTAACAATAAATGCAATGACAACAGATAATACTAATCCCGCTAATGCTACATATAAATAATAGAATGTATCTTCACCAATATAGGCAGCAATTGTTAACAAACCTGGTGAACCCCCAGTAAAGTTACGAGCATTCATAATTCCTAAGAAAAATCCTGAAATGCCTCCTGCAATCATTGAACCAATTAATGCTGAACGATTTTGTAAAGTAATCCCATATAATGCTGGTTCCGTAATTCCAAAAATAGCTGTAATACCAGCAGAAGAAGCTAACGCTTTTTTATTCGAATCTTTTGTTTTTAACGCAATAGCTAATGCAGCTCCACCTTGTGCTACATTTGATGCTAACATCCCTGGTTGAACCACTGTATCGTATCCAATTGTTAAACGATTATTAATTCCAATCGAAACTAATCCGTAGTGTGTTCCAGTCATTACAAGGAACGGACTAATAATTCCAACAACAGTAGGGACTACCCATGGTCCAAAATTCTCTAACCATCTAAAGAAATCACCCAGCCATTGACCGACAACAGAGCCAATTGGTCCTAATATACCAAAAGTTACTACTGCTGTTACAAGCGCTGTAATTAAAGGTACAGAGAAGAATTTAATCGCTTTTGGTGAAATTTTATCGGCAAATCTTTCCACATAGCTCATAAATAAAACAGATAAAATAACCGGAATAACCGTTGATGAATATCCCGTTGGAACAAATGGTAATCCGAACAAATAAATTCCTGCTCCATTTTCT
The DNA here is from genome assembly GCA_947254045.1 of uncultured Granulicatella sp. Taxonomy (GTDB): domain Bacteria; phylum Bacillota; class Bacilli; order Lactobacillales; family Aerococcaceae; genus Granulicatella. Next base: position 14,778 of record CAMYBO010000016.1, read on the forward strand.
TTAAAGTTTGCTACCATGCTTACAAATGTTGGATGTAATAAAGTAGCTCCCATTAACATTCCTAAATATTGATTTGTTTTAAATTGTTTTGCCGCAGTTGCCCCTAAAAAGACTGGTAAAAAGTAAAAACCCGCATCTCCAATAAAATTCAAAATTTGATAATTTTGATCTTTATTCGTTGTTAATCCAAATACTACTAAAATAGACAGAACGGCTTTAATCATCCCTGCTGCAGTAATGACTGGTAAAATAGGAGTAAAAATTCCTGAAATAGTAGCCATCAAACGCTCTATAACGGTTTGATTTTGAGTAGTTTCTACTTCGGATTCTATAGCTAAATCTGCTATTTCAACTAATGGACGAAATACACTTTGTACATCACTTCCAATGATTACTTGATATTGTCCACCTTTATTAACTACTCCTACCACACCAACTGTTTGTTTCAATGAATCTGTATCAGCTAGATTTATATCTTTCAGTACAAATCTTAATCTTGTTGCACAGTGAGTTAATTGAGAAATATTTTCTTTTCCACCCACTTTTTCTAAAATATTCTGGGCTAATTGTTTATAATCCATATGCTGTCTCTTATACACATCTGACGCTGCCGACGACCTAACACAGGTGT
>CAMYBO010000017.1 GCA_947254045.1 uncultured Granulicatella sp.
ATGTATGAATTAGCCTTGCAATTAGAGCAAGAATTAAATAAGATTTCATCAAAAAAAGGACATGTTATTTTTAGAACATTAAAAGGTGAAACAAAATTCGTATTTCAATTTGAAAAGAATCATGCTAAAGGTTTAGTAATTCAACTATTAAAAAATGAAGAAGAATTGGCATTTGTAACAACTATTGAAAAGAAATGTCGCTTAGAGAGAGCAACTCGTCAATCAGAATTGGATTTACACTGGTTATCAAAAGGCATTCAAATTCGTTTTGAGAGGAAATCGATTATTTATGATACTGAGATTCAAAGAATGGAAAGATTGGGAATTGAAGTTGAGAAATTTGAAGTATTACCCAATATTTTAAATTTTACAGAAGAAAATATTGGAAAAAGTACAGCTGTAACGAACCAAAATAGAAAATTTGTCGAACAAGTATTCACACTAGTTTTACAAGAAGGAAATATTGAAAAATTAGAGGTAGTTTGGAATAAACAACAAAAAAACTATTATCAAACTTACCCAGTATTTACATTTAATCAACGTACAAAAGAGGTCAATTATGTTCAACAAGAAAAAATGTTGGCATTAAAAGATATTCCCAAATATCAATATTATGTTTCAAATACACCAGCTGAATTACAAATTTCTGAATTTGAGTTTGCTAAATTTATGGAGAGAATTGAAGTGACTGTAAATGTTTCGATGCAAGTTAGAATTGGGGTTCAGGAATTAGTAAGTTCGGAAATAATGAAACAAAATATTCCTTTTATGATTGAAATGGCAGATAAAGATGCTGTTGCTTATACAAAATTAATAAATACAATTGATCCAAAAATAATTCAAATAGAATTTTTAGACATGTTTGCAGAATTTCAATTTAAACCAACAACAATTTTAGTTTCGGGATTATTTGGAGTTTACTTAAGTAATATCTTAAGCCCATTAGCGAAAAGAATGTCGATTAAAATTAAACAAGTAGACAATTTACCAACGTTTAATCGACTAATACCTGAAGAGAGAATTGTATCATTTTTAAATTTATATGGTATAACCGTGTAAAAATTCACTTGCAAAAAATCTCATTGGGGTGTATGATGAATGTGTTAAGCAAAGTGTTTAACAAATAATATGAAGGAGGTAGTTGTAATGAACAACTTAAATGGAAAACATCAACAATTGAACAAAACAACTAAAATCTCCTTACAGAATATGACAATGTATTAATATACTCACTTTAATTATTTTTGGTTTTGCGAAATGAGGATAACTGTCTGCTGTAGTAGGTAGTTAGCTTTTTTTTTTATAGATAAAAGTGGAGGGACTAGTTGTGTATACATGTATACGGAACTAGTCTTTTTTTTGTCAAATTGCTGTGGGAGTAAGGAGGATATATGAAAGTCATTATGAAACACCTAGGAGTTTATTTTAAAAAGCACTGGGTGAGATATGTCATTATTGTATGTAGTGCCATTTTAAATAGTTATTTATTAGTCGTTCCTGCAAAAATATTAGGACAAATTGTCAATGCGATTGTGGATCAATCGTTGACGCAATCACAACTTTTGGGATATATAGGATTCTTTTTCTTATCATTAGTAGGAGTTTATGTATTAGATTCTGCATTAATGTATTGGATTTGGTTTGCTCGTTTCGACTATATTACCAATTTAAGATTAGGAACGATGAAGCAATTATTATGGAAAAAATCTCCATTTTATACGAAGTTTAGAGTCGGAGATATTGTAACTCGTTCAAGTGAAGACCTTGAGACAATTGGTAATTTAGTAGGATTTGGAGTATATGCTTTTCTAAATGCATTCTTTATTACTTTATCCGTTTTGTCGAATATGGTGATGAATGTTTGGTGGGAGTTAACCCTAATTTCCGTTTTACCGATGCCAGTATTAGCCTATGCTCTCTATCGTTTAATGGATAAAATTGAAATAGTGTATGGGGATGCTCAGAAGTCTATTTCTGATATGAATGCAGAAGTATTAGAAATGATCGATGGAACTTATGTCATTCGAGCTTACGGGCAAGAAGATAGAATGAGTCAAATTTTCCAAAATAAAACAGAAGATTCTCTACAAAAAAATATTGCAGTAGCTAAAGTGGGGATGTTATTTACTCCATTAGCACAAGTTGTTGTAGGAATTTGTATGTTGATTGGGTTGATTTATGGTGGTGGACTTGTTCAAGAAGGGAAAATTTTATTAGGGAGCTTAGTTTCGTTTCCAATTTATATCGGATTATTAGTCTTTCCACTGTATTTAATCGGAGACCTTGTTGTAATGCTTCAGCAAGGAAAAGTTTCTTTTGAGAGAATTTTTGAATTATTCGAAACAAGTGATGATTTAGAAGAAGAGGGACAAGAAGAGTTAGGACAATTTGAGGAAATTAGATTTGAAAATTTCTCCTTTACTTATCCTGGCGAAGAAAGCCCAACGTTGAAAAATATTTCAGTTAGTATAAAAAAAGGACAAACGATTGGAATTGTCGGAAAAACAGGTTCAGGGAAAACGACCTTTTTAAAACAGTTCTTGCATCAATATTCTTATCAAAATGAAACAGTTTTATTGAATCAGAAGGATTTGATTTATTGGAAACGTCAATCAGTGGATGCTTTAATGGCATATGTGCCACAAGAACATGTGTTATTTTCCAAAAGTATTTTAGAAAATTTGAAACTTGCCAATAAGGAAGTAACAGAAGCCGTTGTGTGGGATGTGCTTGAACAAGCTGCCATAGCGGAAGATATTCGTCGAATGCCAGAACAATTGGAAACAATGATTGGTGAAAAAGGAATTACTTTAAGTGGTGGGCAAAAACAACGATTATCCATTTCCCGTGCTTTACTCAGAAATTCTGAAATTTTATTACTTGATGATGCTTTATCAGCAGTTGATGCTAAAACAGAAAAACAAATTGTGAATCATCTAAAATCAGAAAGAGTCGCTCAAACAAATATTATTACAGCGCATCGATTATCTGCGATTCGACATGCAGATTGTATTTTAGTATTTGAAGATGGTGAGATTGTGGCAAGGGGAACTCATGAAGAGTTACTGGAACAAAAAGGCTGGTATTATGAACAATACTTGAAACAAGAATTAGAAGAAGGAGAGGTGAGCGAAGAATGCTAAAAACAATTTTTTGGTTATTAAGCTATATTCGTTATGAAAAACGTTCCTTTTTCATTGGATTTATTTTATTATTACTCGCTTCAGCTTCAGGAGTGTATGCTCCAATTGTTGCAAAGCAATTTATTGACTTGGTAATTACTCCATCAGAAAATTCAGGAGTTATTAATTGGGGGCAAATTACTCAATTTTCTGCAGTCTATTTTGGCTTATTACTTATTTCAGCGTTATCTGCTTATTTTGGACGATTTATTTTAAGTGTGATGTCGAATCGTTTAACAAAGCGTTTAAGAGATGAATTGTTTGATAAAATTCAACATTTACCGATTCGTTATTTTGATTCATTGCCAGCAGGGAAAGTTGTGTCAAAAATTACGAATGATACGGAAGTTGTTCGTCAAAATTTCTTTGTTGCCGCAACTGCCAATGTGTTAAATAGCATTATCATTATTGTTGGAATTTATGTCGTTATTTTTTCTCTTAATATTCGATTAGGTGCTGCTTTATTGTTAGTCATTCCAGCCATTCTCTTATGGCAAGTGGTATTTAGTAAGAAGGCAGGAGCATTTACGGGGCCTCTTCGTGAGAGCTTTAGTAATATGAATGGGAAATTAAATGAAATCATTCAAGGGATGTCCATTATTCAAGTGTTTCAACAAGAACAACTAGTGAATAAAGAGTATGAAGAGATTGTTCAAGAGTGGAAAGGAATTGGTCTTGAAGAATTAAAGGTAGAATCTTTCTTAGCTTGGAGTGTTGTTGGTTTTTTAAGAAATGTCACTTTAATGTTTGCCGTTTTATATTTAAGTGTGAAATATTTAGGAGGAACATTAGGATTAACGGCTGGTTTTATTTATGCGATTGTGGACTATATTAATCGTCTTTATGATCCGATTGACAATTTAGTACAAATTTTTGCAGGATTGCAACATGCTTTTGCAGCAGGTTGCCGAGTGATTGAATTAATGGAAACACCAATCGAGAAATCAGGAGATACTGATTTTGTCATGGAAGATGGGAAAGTAGAATTTAAAAATGTATCGTTCTCTTATGATGGAAAAACTCCTGTATTGAAAAATATTTCCTTTACGATTGAAGCGGGTGAAACGGTTGCTTTTGTAGGGCATACGGGTTCCGGGAAATCGACGATTATGAATTTGTTATTTAGATTTTATGACCCAACAGATGGAGAAATTTGGATTGACCATCAAAATATTGCTTTATCGAATCAGCGTAAAGTGCGTGAGAAGATGGGGATTGTGCTACAAGATCCGTATTTATTTGCTGGAACATTAGGAAGTAATATTGGGATGGAGAATCCAGCCATTACCACTGAAGTAATGGAAAATGCGTTAATCCAAGTAGGTGGTCAGCATATTTTAGAGCGTTCTGAAGAAGGATTGGATAAACTGATTCAAGATAAAGGGGCGGAGTATTCGTCTGGAGAACGTCAGTTAATTTCTTTTGCGAGAGCGTTAGCGTTTAATCCAACGATTTTAGTGTTGGATGAAGCAACTTCTCATGTGGATACACAAACGGAAGGGATGATTCAGCAGGCAATGGAAGTTCTGTCGAAGGATCGTACGACAGTTATGATTGCGCATCGTTTATCTACGATTGTTCATGCGGATAAGATTTTCGTGTTGGACAAGGGCGAGATTATTGAGCAGGGGAATCATGCAAGCTTGGTCGAAAAAGACGGAGTGTACGCGCAGATGTACCGCATGCAGACGGAAAAGAATTAGACTTCCTTTACAGTAGCTATGGACGCCCTGAGCCTCGGTCTCAGGTCTAAAAATTGAGCCTAAGGTCTCAATTTTTCCAGTACTATCAACAAAGAGTGTGGCTGATAGTACTTGAGCTACTGTGGGAAGTCTATTCTTTTCCTGACGAAGAATATGAGAGAGCGTTTGAAATTAAATTTCTAAATATAAAGCATGAGGTAGTTTTAGACGTTTCCTCATGTTTTTTTTACTTTGTTTGTAGTAAAATGAAAATAAGTGATTTTTAAGAGGTGATTGTTATGAAAGAAGAATGGATTCAAGAAGCGGTGAAAATCAGACGTACTTTACACCGCTATCCGGAATTATCCGAGCAAGAATTTAAAACGACAGCATTTATTCAAGAAAAATTGACGGAATGGGGGATTTCTTATCGTCCTTTAAAAACACCAACAGGTGTTGTTGCTGAAATTGGAACGAAAGAAGGTCCTGTTATTGCACTTCGAGCTGATATGGATGCGTTACCCATTCATGAACAAACAGACTTAGACTATCGATCAGAGCACGATGGAGTGATGCATGCTTGTGGGCATGATTTTCATACAGCAAGTTTATTAATGACTGCGAAAATTTTAAAAGAAAAAGAAGAAAGTTTAAACGGGAAAATTCGATTCATTTTCCAACCAGCAGAAGAAATGAATCGTGGCGCTTGTGCTTTAATTGCTGAAGGCGTATTAGAAGGAGTCGATGCCATTATTGGGTTCCATAATAAGCCTGAATTACCTGTTGGAACAATTGGCATTAAATCAGGACCATTGATGGCTGCTGTAGGACAATTTTCTGTGGAATTAAAAGGGGTAGGAACTCATGCGGCAGCTCCACATAATGGGAATGATCCAATTGTTACGGCCTGTCAAATTATTACAAACTTACAAGCGATTGTAAGTCGTCATGTTTCACCGTTGTCACCTGCAGTATTGAGTATTTCTCATATTGAAGGGGGAAATACTTGGAATGTTATTCCAGAGCGTGTTTTCTTTGAAGGAACGATTCGTACTTTTTATAAAAAAGATCAAGAGAAAATTCGTAGTTTAATGGATCATATGGTTCATCAAATGGCTGCTGTTTATGGACAAAAAGCACATATGGAGTGGATTATGACACCTCCAGTAGTAGATAATGATGAAGAAGTGACAGAGATTGTAAAAGAAACAACGGAACAATTTGCGACAGTTGTAACTCCTGAATTAACTTTAGGAGCAGAAGATTTTGCGAATTATATGGAATATGTTCCGGGCTGTTTTGTGTTCATTGGAACAGGATGCCCTTATGAATGGCATCATCCATCATTTGTAGTAGATGATGCAGCGTTAAAAGACGCTATTTCATACTTTGTAGAAAATAGTCAAGCTTTATTAAATCGATATAAGAAAGGATAAATTCAATGACTAAAACGCTAATTATTATGAGTCATCCTGATGTAGCTCAATCCTCTTCGCAGCAATTTTTATTAGCGGCTGTTAAAGGAGAAGGACAGATTCAAGTACGTCATTTAGAATCAATACTAGCAGAACAGGAAAGTGAGCATTTTGTTAAAACTCTAGAACGATCATGCCTTCAAGATGCAGACAGAATTATTTTTCAATTTCCTTTGTATTGGTATCAATGTCCAAGTGTGATGAAGCAATGGATGGATGAAGTGTTGACGTTGAATTTATCTCAAAAAGGGAAAAAGAAAGAATTTGGAATAGTCGTAACCGTTGGTGCAAAACAAGACCGCTATACAGCAGGTGGTTCGGTAGGATTTGGAATCGAAGAGTTATTGAGACCTTATCAAGCATTAGCCAATCAATTAAGATGGGATTATCAAACTCCATTTGTCATCTATCAATTTCAATATTTGCCTGAAGCTCAAAAGCAACAACTACTAGTAGATTATTTGTATTACTTAGAAAATGGTTCACATCATTTTAGTGAAAAGGAACAATGGATGTTGGAGAGATTGGAGCAATATACGAATAATCATACAGGACAAGTAAGAGAATGGCTTGTAGAATTGAAACAAGAAAGAGAAGAATTAGTGATGATGCTTTCAGAAATGGGGAATGAAGCAGATGAATTCTAAATGGATGGAAGAACAAATTGCTACATGGCAAGAAGAATGTCAAGATTATAAAGAACGTGCATTTTTAGAAGCGTGTAAACAATTATTGTTGGAGCAGCAACAGAGAGTAGATTATTATAAAGCTCAGTTAGATGGACAATTATGGAGTCCAAAAGAATGGTAATAAAATTTAAATTAAGAATTTTTAGAGGCGATGTGAATCGTCTCTTTTTTGTGCTTGAAAAAGATTTTTTAAATTATTATATAGCGAATAAGCATAAATATTTAATAATAGGATTCTTTCCGCAATACTGATTAGGAAAAAGCAATATATTAATAAAAGAGAACAATAAAACGATTGTGTAAACGTTTTAATTGTTGTAAGATAATATCAAGGTAAAAAAAGAATAACCTTTCGAAAATGAAGAATTTTCGAGAAAACAGGAGGAATATTTATGAAAAAGAAATTCGTTTTATCAAGTGCAGCTCTTTTAGCGACTGTGGGTTTAGTAGCTTGTAATAAAGCAACAACTGATGATAAACCTGCAGAAACTAAAACTGGCGAGAAGAAAACGATTAAATTAGCTGCTCTTGAATCAGGATATGGTAAAGAAATGTGGCCTGAGTTAATTAAAGCTTATGAAGAAGCTAATCCAAATGTAAAAGTTGAATTACAATCTAGTAAAGAATTAGAAGATGAACTTTCACCAAAAATGAAAGCTGGAGATTTCCCAGATGTAGTTATGCTAGCATTAGGACGTAAAAAAGCTTTACCAGAAACTTTAATTAAAGAAAAAGGCTTAGCAGATATTTCTGACTTATTCGATATGAAAGTATACGGAGAAGATAAAAAAGTTTCTGAAAAATTATTAAACGGTGTATTAGGTTCTACTGTTACAGATCCATATCGTGATGGCAAACATTACTTAGCACCAATGTTCTATGCTCCAACTGGTTTATTCTATAACCAAGGATTATTCGAACAAAAAGGCTGGGAAGTTCCAAAAGATATGCCAGCTATGAAAGAATTAGCAGAAAAAGCAAAAGCAGAAGGAATTTCATTATTCACTTATCCAACAACTGGCTACTTAGATAGCTTCTTCCCTGCATTATTAGCAAATGCTGGTGGTGTTGACTTATTCAATAAAGCAATGAGCTATGAAAAAGGAATTTTCACTTCTGATGGCGCAACTAAAGCATTCAATGCATTAGGCGAATTAGTGAAAAATGTTGAACCTTCAACAGTAGCAAATGCAAACCCACAAAGCTTTACTAAGAATCAACAATTATTATTAGACAACAAAGCTTTATTCATGCCAAATGGTACATGGGTAGTAGGAGAAATGAAAGATGCTCCTCGTGCTGATGGATTCAAATGGGCTATGAATGCTGCTCCAGCAATTGAAAAAGGTGGCAAACGTTTCGTTTACTCATTCTTTGAACATATCTGGGTTCCAGAAGCAGCAACAAATAAAAAAGAAGCTAAAGAATTCTTATCATTCTTATATTCTGATAAAGCAGCAGCAATCTTTGCTAAACATAATGCTGCTCAACCAATTCAAGGTGTAACAAGCAAATTACCTGCTGAATTACAAAGCTTATACAAAGTTGTAGATGAAGTTGACGGAGTTATCAATGGTAACTTTATTGCTACAAAACCAGTTGAAGGTGTAAATATGAAAGAAACATTATATGGACAAATCGACTCTGTAGCATCTGGTCAAAAATCTGTAGCAGATTGGCAAAAATCAGTTGAAGAAGTTAGCCAAAAATTAAATGCGGCTGTAGAAAAATAATTTTTCAACGAGTATGAATGGATAAAAAAGGAGCTGGGAAAAGAGGCTCTTCCGGGAAGATAAACTCAGTTTTAAGTAGTTTCAAAGTTCCAAGAGTTTTCTTTCAGGGGGTTGCTATTCCCAGCTTTATTTTATACTTAAAGAAAAGATAGGAGCATAAAGATGAATAATCGTCGGAAAAAGGAACGTGCTGGATTTATCCTAGCATGTATATTACCTGCCATTATATTATTTCTTACTTTCTTAATTTATCCAACGATTGAAGTGTTCAGAATGTCCATGTATCGTTGGGGTGGATTTTCAAAGAACAAACAATTTGTAGGATTTGATAATTTTGTTACTTTATGGAAAGATGAGAATTTTTCAAGAACCATTCAAAATACCATTTTATTAATTGTCATTGTAACGATTGTAACAGTTGTTTTAGCAGTATTATTCGCTTCAATTTTGACAACTGAAAAAATTCGTGGGAATAATTTCTTTAGAATTATTTTCTATATTCCTAATATTTTATCAATTGTAGTTATTGCTGGTTTATTTGCAGCGATTTATGATCCAAATGGTGGTTTATTAAATGCTATTTTACCAAAAGCTTTAGAACGATTATGGTTGGGAGATCAAGGCATTGTCATTTATTCCTTAGCCTTTGCCTTAATTTGGCAAGCGATTGGGTATTATATGGTGATGTATATGGCTGGTATGGCTAATATTCCATCAAGTTTATATGAAGCAGCTGATTTAGACGGTGCAGGAAAAATTGGTAAATTCTTCAATGTAACATTGCCATTAATTTGGAACAGTATTCGTACAACATTAACATTCTTCATTATTAGTACGATTAACTTAAGTTTCTTATTAGTACAAATTTTAACGAATGGTGGTCCAGATGGTTCAACAGAAGTATTCTTAAGCTACATGTTTAACCAAGCGTATACTAACTCATCTTATGGATATGGTATGGCAATAGGGGTAGTTGTATTTATCTTCTCATTTGGATTATCAGGTATCGTAAGTCACATTACAAAACGTGACATTCTAGAATATTAGGAGGCATATTATGAAAATGCAAACTCGTTCATTTGAACGCTTATATAAAGCATTCATTTATGTAGCGTTAATTACATTAGCCATTTCCATTATTGTGCCTGTTGGTTGGGTATTTGTTGCATCAATTAAGCAAAATAGTGAGTTTTATGGTAGTCCATGGACAGCGCCTAAAGGATTTTATTTCCAAAACTTTATTGATGCTTGGACAAGTGCAAAAATGGGAGATTATATGTTAAATTCTGTCATCGTTACAGCATTAGCATTAATCATTTTAGTAGCCGTTGCGATTCCAGCTGCTTATGTGTTAGCAAGGTTTAAATTTCCTGGAAGCAAACTCATTAATACACTTCTAAAAGGTGGATTATTTATTAACGTAAACTATATTGTTGTTCCAATCTTTCTAATGCTACTAGATTGGGATAAAGGATTAAAATCATTTGGAATCGTAAATGGCTTCTTCTTAAATAATATTTTTGTTTTAGCAGTTGTTTATGCAGCAACATCATTACCATTTACGATTTACCTATTGTCAAACTTCTTTAAAACTTTACCAACAACATTTGAAGAAGCAGCGGCTATCGATGGAGCAGGTTATTTCACAACAATGTTTAAAGTTATGACACCAATGGCAAGACCAAGTATTATTACAGTTATTTTATTTAACTTCTTATCATTCTGGAATGAATATATCATCGCTTTAACATTAATGCCTGGTAAAAGTCAAACATTACCAGTAGGGTTGAAAAATTTATTACAAGCTCAACGTGGTGCAGCGCAATACGGTCAAATGTATGCAGGGATGGTATTAGTCATGTTACCAACATTGATTTTATATATTCTTGTTCAAAATAAATTAACACAAGGAATGACCTTAGGTGGTTCTAAAGAGTAGAGAGGAGAAACACCATGAGTAAAACGAAGGGACGTTTAACATTACCAAGTCAGGCTAATTTTTTGAAAGAAACAAAAGAATTAATCGAACGTTGGGGAGCAGATGCCATTCGTGATAGTGATGGAACGAAGTTAGATGAAGCAACAAAACAATTAGATGCAAAAATTTATACAACTTATTTTGTGGCAAGAAATCATAATGAATTTGCTGAAAAGCATATGGAAGAATGCCAACAAATTTATGTGATGTCTAAATTTCATCTAGCCACTTCAAATGAATTAGAAATTCCATTTATGGATGGATATTTTACAGATCAAGTTCAACCAGATTACGTTAATGATGAAAAATTATATTGGGAAGTCATCGACCGCACAACGGGGAAAGTGGTTAGTGTTGACAATTGGGTATTAGATAAAGAAAGAAATATTGTAACCGTTCATGGAGCAGAAGTTTTTCATGAATATACGGTATCATTTCTAGTATATGCCATTTGGGATCCAACTCAAATGTATAATCATATTACAAATAATTGGGGAAATGTTCCTCATGATATTCCATTTGATGTGCGTCAACCAGCTTCAAATGAATATATGCAAACGTACTTAAAAAATTGGTTAAAAGAAAATCCGGATACAGATGTTGTTCGTTTTACAACATTCTTCTATCATTTCACTTTGATTTTCAACCATTTAGGAAAAGAAAAATTCGTAGATTGGTTTGGATATGGCGCTAGTGTTTCTGTAGCAGCTTTAGAAGCATTCGCAAAAGAAAAAGGCTATCGCTTAAGAGCGGAAGATATTGTGGATGAAGGATATTATAATTCTACATTCAGAACGCCAAGTAAAGCTTACTTAGATTATATCGACTTTATCCAAAAATTCGTTGCAACAGAAGCTAAAAAATTAGTGAATCTTGCACATGATGCAGGAAAAGAAGCAATGATGTTTTTAGGAGATAACTGGATTGGAACTGAACCATATGGAAAATATTTCAAAGAAATTGGTTTAGATGCCGTTGTAGGTTCTGTAGGGGGCGGAGCAACTTTACGGATGATTTCTGATATTCCTCATGTAAAATACACTGAAGGAAGATTCTTACCATACTTCTTCCCAGATGTATTTAGAGAAGGAAATGATCCAACGATTGAAGCGAATAAAAACTGGTTATCAGCAAGACGTGCGATTATGAGAAATCCAGTCGACCGTATTGGATATGGAGGCTATTTAAGTTTAGCTTATCAATTCCCTAAATTTGTTGACTATATCGAACAAGTAACGGATGAATTTAGAGAAATTTATGATGTTGTGAAACATACAAAACCATATGTAGGTTTGAGAGTCGCAATTCTAAATGCTTGGGGTAAATTACGTACATGGCAATCTCATATGGTGGCACATGAATTACCATATAAACAAATTTATTCATATTTAGGAGTCATGGAAGCCTTAAGTGGTGCGAGCGTTGATGTTCAATTTATTAGTTTTGAAGATGTTTTGACAACAGATATTTTAAAAGACGTGGATGTTATTATTAATGCTGGTGATGCAGGAACTGCATTTAGTGGTGGAGATGTTTGGAAAAATCCAGAACTACTCACTAAAATTCGTGAATTTGTATATAATGGTGGAGGATTTGTTGGAGTAGGAGAACCAACAGCCGTTCATCATCAAGGTAGATATTTCCAATTAGCAGATATTCTAGGTGTAGAACGTGAAATGGGATATAGCTTATCTACGGATAAATATTTTACAAAAGAATTAGACACTCACTTCATTACAGAAGATATTAAAGATGTACGCAAAATCGATTTCGGAGAAGGAATGAAGAATGTCTATGGATTAACGGAACATACAGAAGTGTTAGAATTCAGTAATCCAAAAGTTTCTCAAGAAGTAGAAGGTATTGTAATGCCAGCGAATGCTGAAGGAAAAGAATTTGGTGAAATTCATTTAGCAGCCAATCCTTATGGTAAAGGTAGAGGGGTATATCTTGCAGGACTACCTTATAGCCCAGAAAATACAAGATTATTACTTCGTGCATTATATTATGCAGCTGCTAAAGAACAAGAATTCAAAAAATGGTATTCTTCTAATTTATCAGTTGAAGTTCATGCATATCCTGAAAAAGGCTTATATGCAATTGTAAATAATACAAATGAAGCACAAGAAACGGAAGTTTATGATGGCAATGGAAATCACGAAACAGTCATCATGAAACCAAGTGAAATTAGATGGGAGCATATGTGATGAATCCAAAAGTTAGAATATGGATACGAGTAGTCTTAATGGTGATTTTCTTAATTGTCTTAGTAAAAGGTCATCAAATGGTTGGAAAACCGGGAGTTGCCACAATGTTAGTAGCTCTAGTAGGCTTGTTAGCTATATTATGGGATTATAACCGTCCATATAGCAACTCGTAAAAAAGAATAGAATAAAGTGAAAAAGGACAACGATTCTTGTCCTTTTTTTCATGCAAAAAAGAGAGGGAAATAATTTTCGAAAAGTAGCAAAAACATGAGACCGCAGGGCTGCTGCCGACCTTGCAACTTCGTTGTTAACGATTTTTACGTAAATATACGTAAAAAATATATATCAATGAGGAAAAAATTTTTCACCGTAGCAAAAGTAAGAGACTTTTTGCCCAGCCTCTTTATTATTTATCTGACGAAATGATTCTTTCGATATATTGCTGCCCTAATTCTTCGAATTTGACTTTGTTTTGTAATAATTCAATCACAGATTCTTGGAAAGATTCTACTTCTTCAACAGGTAAGCTACAATGAATCGCTACTACATCTGTAAATTCCTTATCAACTACAGAAATAGTATTTGTTTCAAGATAGTATTCTAATTTTCCAACAGTAGAATAATCAATCGTCACTTTTAAAATTGTTTCTAAGCTAGCTTGGACGACTCCAATTACTTTAAGACCTTCTGCTACAGCTCCTGTATAAGCACGAACAAGTCCTCCGGCGCCTAGTTTTGTACCACCAAAGTATCGTGTAACAACAACCGTAGTATTTTTTAGTGCTTGTTTTTTCAGCACTTCTAACATTGGTACTCCAGCTGTTCCACTGGGTTCTCCATCGTCCATTGCACGTTGGAATTCATCTCTTTCTCCAATTAAATAAGCTGAACAATTATGGGTCGCTTTCCAATGTTCTTTTTTAATAGCTTGGATAAATTCGAGAGCGTCTTCTTCTGTTTCTGTACGTTTGAAATGGGCGATAAAACGTGAACCTTTAATTTCAATTTCATGTTGCCCATCTTGATGAATCGTTTTATATTGTTCTAACATAGACTCTCCTTATTCGATGTATTTGCCATTATTGTATCATAAAATTAGTGCAAAACAACTTAGGATGAAATTGTCTTATCAAAATTTGTAAAACGTAAATTTTGTCCTTCTACTAGGTAGCCTTGGGAGATAGAAAAAACTATGATTACATGGTATAATAACGCTATATTGTTGAAACATTTATGCAAGGAGATGCAACATGAGATTTCCAGATGAAATTAAAAGAATTAGACAACGATGCTTTCTGACACAGCAAGACTTTGCTAAAGAAATTAAAGTGGCATTTTCTACTGTGAATAGATGGGAAGGTGGCAAAGCAAAGCCTAACCTTAATGCTATGAAAAATATAAAAAAGTTCTGCCTAGAACATGATGTTGATTATTCAGATGTCGAAGAGGCATGGCTTGATTTTGAAGTGGAGGGAAAAAGATAATGGCTATTGATAATAAAAAAGAACAGGAACGTGATGAACTTCATAGAGCAATATGGGCAATCGCAGATGAACTCCGTGGTGCTGTAGATGGATGGGATTTCAAAAACTATATACTTGGTACTATGTTCTATAGATATATTTCTGAAAATATTACAAACTACATAAACGAAGGTGAAATTGAAGCAGGCAACGCTGATTTTGATTTTGCGCAGATGTCTGACGAGATGGCTACAGAGGCAAGAGAAGGTCTTGTACAAGAAAAAGGATTTTTCATTCTTCCCTCTGAACTATTTTGTAATGTAAGGGCAAAAGCCAAGGATAATGAAAATCTGAATGAAACACTTGAAAAGGCATTCCGTCACATAGAGGAATCTGCAAAAGGCAGTGAATCAGAATCCGACTTTGCAGGTCTTTTTGATGATTTTGATGTAAACAGTAATAAACTTGGCGCTACTGTTGCAAAGAGAAATGAAAAACTTTGTAAACTTCTTGATGGCGTGGCTGATATGAATCTTGGAGATGTTAAGGATCACGATATTGATGCATTCGGTGATGCATATGAATACCTTATGACTATGTACGCATCAAATGCAGGTAAATCGGGTGGAGAGTTCTTCACTCCTGCTGATGTATCAGCGCTTCTTACAAGACTTGGTACAGTTGGAAAAAC
>CAMYBO010000018.1 GCA_947254045.1 uncultured Granulicatella sp.
GCAAATTGATACAGTTTTAGCTTTATTAGAAGATGGCAATACTGTGCCTTTTATTGCACGTTATCGTAAAGATCAAACAGGGAGTTTGGATGAAGTTCAAATTCGTGAAATTGAAGAAAGACATCGTTATTTAGTAAATTTTGAGAAAAGAAAAGACGAAGTTATTCGATTAATTGATGAACAAGAAAAATTAACAGATGAAATCTTAAATGATTTAATGAAAGCAAAAACTTTAACCGCTTTAGAAGATATTTATCGCCCATTTAAACAAAAGAAACGTACGAAAGCGACGATTGCCAAAGAAGCAGGACTAGAGCCGTTAGCTGAATTTTTATTAGCTTGTACAGCAGATGATGTTGAAGCAAAAGCTGCAACATTCGTTAACGAAGAAAAAGAAATTCTTACAGTAGAAGATGCGTTAAATGGAGCGTTAGAAATTATTGCTGAGAAAATCTCCGATAATGCGCATTACCGAAAATTACTTCGTGAATACACCGTTCAAAAAGCCATGCTAGTTACGAGCTTAAAAGACGAAGAAAAAGATGAAAAACACGTATACGAAATGTATTATGAGTATCAAGAATTGGTAAAAACCATTGTTCCACACCGAATTTTAGCAGTAAATCGTGCTGAAAAAGAAGGCGTGCTTAAAGTTAGCTTGGAAGTTGATGCAACTATTCCATTAGAAAAAATCATGAAAAAAGAAATTTCAAATGCAGCTTCTCCATCTGCGACTTATATAAAAACTGCAATTGAGGATAGTGTTAAACGTTTTATTGCGCCTGCGATTGAACGTGAAATTCGTTCTGAATTAACAGAGAAAGCTCAAACTCAGGCGATTGAAATTTTTGGAGAAAATTTACAAAATCTATTATTACAAGCACCGATGAAAGGACATGTGATCCTAGGATTAGACCCAGCGTATCGAACAGGGTGTAAGTTAGCCATTATAGATGAAACAGGGAAAGTGTTAGATAAAGCTGTCATCTATCCGCACCAAGGAGCAAGTGACTTTAAGCGAGCTCAAGCAGGAACAACATTCAAGAAATTATTGGAAGATTATCAAGTTACTTTAGTGGCGATTGGAAATGGAACTGCAAGCCGTGAATCGGAAGCTTTTGTCAGTGAACAGATTAAAGGGATGAATCGTAAAATTTACTATACAATTGTTAGTGAAGCAGGAGCCTCTGTTTATTCTGCAAGTGAAATTGCACGAAAAGAATTCCCGGATTATCAAGTAGAAGAACGTTCCGCAGTAAGTATTGCTCGTCGCTTGCAAGATCCATTAGCAGAATTAGTGAAAATTGATCCAAAAGCAGTAGGAGTAGGACAATATCAACATGATGTAAGTCAAAAACAACTAGATGCAAAATTAGACATTGTGGTTGAAACTGCCGTGAATAAAGTTGGTGTCAATGTCAATACAGCAAGTGCTGCTCTATTAGAACATATTGCAGGACTAACTAAAACGACTGCTGCGAATGTGGTTGCTTATCGTGATGAAAATGGAAAATTCACGAATCGTTCTCAATTGAAAAAAGTTCCTCGATTAGGACCGAAAGCTTTCGAACAAGCAGTAGGATTTTTAAGAATTGTAGATGGTAAAAACCCACTTGATGGAACAGATATCCACCCAGAGTCTTATGAATTTGCAGAAAAGATTCTAGAAAAAATTCAAGCTAAAAAAATAGAAATTGGGACAGAAAAAGTAGAACAAGCCTTAGCCGCTTTAGATAAAAAGGCATTATCTACTGAACTAGGAATTGGACTTGAAACTTTAGAATTAATTTTTGCCGGATTAACAAAACCGGGAAGAGATCCTCGTGAAGAAGTTGATTCCCCAATTTTAAGAAGTGATGTGTTATCTATGGAAGATATTCAAGTCGGAATGGAATTACAAGGAACGATTCGTAATGTAGTCGATTTTGGAGCATTCGTGGATATCGGTGTGAAACAAGATGGCTTAGTTCATATCTCAAGAATGAAACAAGGATTCGTGAAGCATCCAAGTGATGTCGTTGCAGTTGGAGATATTGTAACAGTATGGGTTATTGAAATAGATATGAAAAAAGGAAGAGTAGCTTTATCGATGCTACCACCTGTTGAAAAAGAAGCTTAACTAAAGAGAGTGTTCGACAAATTCTGTTGGCTTACTCTTTGACACTTTGTAGAAGTTAAAAGAATCCTAAATGTTGTTACGACAATGTTTTAGGAGCCTTTTTTGTTTTGAAAAATGCGTACTTTTTGTAATTTTTTTGTAATTTAAATATTTTTGGTTTTATCGAAAGAGTAGTTATGCCTTTTTCTCTGGAGTGAGAAATAGAATGTCAAGCATCCGTTATTCGGTAAAAAAGGATAGAAATATTATTCTGATGTATAATAAATTATGAAAATATAATAAAGGTACAAAAAGAGTCGAGCGCCAACTCGACTCTGATGTAGCCTATTGCAAAGATGGTAGCTAAATAACATTGCTCAATCGACCAAAGTCGTGAGCGGTGTTATTTTTTTGTTTTCATTTCTATTCGTTCGCTCTATCCATTAAAATTTCTCATCATTCTTTAGTTCATCATATGCTTTGTGGTATAATCATTTTGAGTTATTTTATTCAAAAGGAGATAGACGATGTCAGATTTAAAGCAAAATTTTGCACTTGATCAATTAAAAGACAATGCTAATAAAATTTACCAATTAATTAATCAACAAAAAAATCACCTATGTATTGCGAAATGCCCTGCATTTGAAGAAGTGGTAGATACACAATTGTTTGGTTTATCTAAACAAGTGGAATTTGCCGTAGCGATTGGTGTGGTGGAAGCCAATGAAGGTCATCAGTTAATGGCAGATTTAGAATATGCCTTGAATGAAGTATATAGCGATGTATATGAGAAAAATTGGCAATCTTAAAGAAAGTTAGAGGTTTATTATTTTGAACATAAAAGATAAACTAAAAAGTTTTTTCCAAGTTGATATCATTATATTAATGCTCTTTATTGTATTATCCATTTTTGGAGTAGTGATGGTTTATAGTGCTAGTAGTTATTTTTCATTGGCTACACTAGGAAATTCAGAATATTTTTTATATCGTCAATTAGCCTTTCTAGTTTTGGGGTTCATTCTGGCAATCGTTATTGCTAATTTTGGAAGAAGTTTCTTTTTAAAGGAAAGATTGTTACAAATTTCTTATGGGATATTGATTCTTCTTCTTATCTTTGTTTTAACCCAAACTGGAATTAAAGGGGCAAGAAGTTGGATTAATTTGCGACTTTTTAATTTGCAACCTTCTGAATTTGCCAAAGTGATTTTAATTTGGGCGAGTGCTTTTTATTATAACAAGTTTAAGGACACGCATGATTGGAAATTATTATATAGAGTTCCAATAGGTATGATGGTTTTAGTGAATCTGTTAGTGTTAATTCAACCAGACTTTGGGACGGTAATGATTATTACGCTGATGATGTGGTTACTTGCCTTGACGACTGGATATTCTAAGCGAGCTCTTGGAATTTCTGGAGGATTATTTGTATTAGGCTATTTATTTACATTTTTACCGATTTCGATTATTCAGTATGTGCCATTTATTAAGTCGTACCAAGTTGGTCGATTTCTTTCATTCCATAATCCTTGGGCTGACACGAGTGGTGTAGGTTATCAATCCATCCAAGGGTTCTTAGCTTTAGCAAGAGGTGGATTAACAGGTACTGGTTTATCGAGTTCTATTCAAAAAACAGGATTTTTACCCGAGGCTCATACCGATTTTATTTTAGCGATTGTTGGCGAGGAATTAGGATTTTTTATGGTATGGTTAGTGTTAATTGTTCTCTTTTTCCTAATCATTTATATCATTTGGAAGGCTCTATCTTGTCGTTCCTCTTTTGCTAGATATATTTGTTTAGGGGTTGGAATTTTTCTATTAGTACAAAGTAGTGTTAATATTGGAGCATTACTAGGACTTGCTCCGATTACTGGGGTTCCATTACCGTTTTTAAGTTATGGCGGTTCTAGTTTAATTGTTTCAAGTATTGCGATAGGAATGGTTCTATTTGCATTGAAATATGATAAAGAATACCTTGAAGAAGTTAAAAATAAAATTAGACTGAATGAGTTGAAACTTGAGGAAGATAAAAAAGATGAAAGTTCTCAAGAAGAACCTTTAGATGAAAAGAAAGAATTGATTGACGAAAAGGAGGAAGAGCATGAAGAGCATGAAGAAATTACTGGTGGCTAATCGTGGAGAAATTGCGATTCGTGTATTTCGTGCCGCTGCAGAATTAGGGATTGAGACGGTTGGTATTTTTGCCAAGGAAGATGATCATTCATTGCACCGTTTCAAAGCGGATGAAGCCTATTTAGTTGGAGAAGGTAAGAAGCCAACGGAAGCTTATCTAGATATGGATGATATTATTCGTATTGCGAAACAATCAGGGGCAGATGCTGTTCATCCTGGTTATGGTTTTTTATCTGAAAATATTGATTTTGCTAGAAAATGTCAAGAAGCTGGACTTACCTTTGTTGGGCCTCGTTTAGAACATTTAGATATTTTAGGAGATAAATTAAAAGCAAAAGCTGCGGCGTATAAGGCTGGTTTACAATCCATTCCTGGGACAGAAGGGACAGTGTCTTCTGTTCAAGAAATTTATGAGTTTGGGGAACAATTTGGATATCCAATTATGATAAAAGCGGCACTTGGTGGCGGCGGTCGTGGAATGCGTGTTGTTTATCGTAAGGAAGATGTTCAAGATAGTTATGACCGTGCCGTCGGAGAAGCGATTAAAGCCTTTGGTGCTGGAGAATGTTATGTGGAAAAATATATTGAAAATCCACAACATATCGAAGTGCAAATTTTAGGGGATGAACATGGAAATGTTGTGCATTTATTTGAACGTGATTGTTCTGTTCAAAGACGACATCAGAAAGTGATTGAAGTAGCTCCATGTGTTTCTCTATCAGAAGAGATGCGCTCCAAAATTTGTAATGCTACAGCTAGCTTTATGAAAGAAATTGGTTATGTCAATGCAGGGACAGTTGAGTTTTTATTAGATGGAAATCAATTTTACTTTATTGAAGTGAATCCAAGAATCCAAGTAGAGCATACAATTACTGAATTGATTACAGGAATTGATATTGTTCAAGCACAATTAAAAATTGCACAAGGGTTGGATTTGCATCAAGAAATTGGCATTCCTACACAAGAAAACTTAACTTTTAGTGGTGCTGCGATTCAATGTCGTATTACTACTGAAAATCCTGAAAACAACTTCTTACCAGATACTGGTAAAATTAATACGTATCGTTCACCAGGTGGATTAGGTATTCGTTTAGATGCAGGAAATGCATTCCAAGGAAATGTTGTTACGCCATATTTTGATTCGTTACTAGTAAAAGTTTGTACGTATGGGCGTGATTTTTCTCAAGCAGTTACAACAATGCAACGTGCGTTAAAAGAGTTTAGAATTCGTGGAGTGAAGACGAATATTCCATTTTTAAAAAATGTGATTCATCATAATGATTTCTTAACAGGAACAGCTAAAACAACGTTTATCGATACAACACCTGAATTATTTAAGTTTCCAAAGGAAAGTAATCGTGGAAATAAAATTTTAAAATATATTTCTGAAATTACGGTGAATGGGTATCCAGGAATTCCGCAAGAAACAAAGGCATTCGAGAGACCCACTTATATCGAAACATTGGAGTCTGTTTCAAAACCAGAAAAAACAGCTAAGCAGTTACTGGATGAAAAAGGTGCGGATGCAGTTTCTAAATGGGTATTAGAACAAGAAAAAGTTCTTTTAACGGATACAAGTTTTAGAGATGCGCATCAAAGTTTAATGGCAACAAGAATGCGCTCGATTGATTTAATTCAAGCGGCTCAACAATATGAAGCTGCGGTACCTCAGTTATTCTCGGCAGAAGTTTGGGGGGGAGCGACTTTTGATACAGCATATCGTTTCTTAACAGAAAACCCATGGAATCGATTAGAAAAAATTCGTAAAGCAATGCCAAATACCCTATTACAAATGTTATTGCGTGGATCTAACGCAGTAGGTTATTCGAATTATCCAGATGCGGTCATTCGTGCATTTATTTTAGAAGCAGCCTCAACAGGTATTGATGTATTTAGAATTTTCGATAGCTTAAACTGGTTGCCTCAAATGGAAGTGAGTATTCAAGCCGTTCGTGAAGCAGGGAAAATTGCAGAAGCGACAATGTGTTATACAGGTGATGTATTAAATCCAATGCAAACTAAATATACATTAGAATATTATAAACAGTTTGCAAAAGATTTAGAAAAAGCGGGTGCGCATATGATTGCCATTAAAGATATGGCAGGGTTATTAAAACCTCAAGCAGCTAAACAATTAATTACAACTTTAAAAGAATCAGTGGATATTCCTATTCATTTACACACTCATGATTCAAGTGGAAATGGTATTTTAACATTGGCAACAGCAATTGATGCTGGAGTGGATGTAGTGGATGTCGCCTTCAGTGCATTAGCAGGTGGAACTTCTAATCCAAGTATGGAAACTTTATATCATGGTTTAGAAGGTACGACTCGTCAACCTGAATTAGAGATGGAAAATGTAACAAAATTAAATCGTTATTGGGGAACAATTCGCAAATATTATCATGCATTTGATCAAGCGCAAGTTTCTCCAAGTCCTGAAGTTTACTATCATGAAATGCCAGGAGGACAATATACGAATTTATACCAACAAGCTAAATCAGTTGGTTTAGGAGAACGTTTCGAAGAGGTAAAAGAAATGTATCACCGTGTAAACCAATTATTTGGAGATATTATTAAAGTAACGCCTTCTTCTAAAGTTGTTGGAGATATGGCATTATTCTGTATTCAAAATGAACTTAATGAAGAAAATATTTATGAAAAAGGATTAACACTATCCTTCCCAGAGTCTGTGATTCAATTCTTTAGAGGGGATTTAGGGCAACCAGTTGG
Organism: uncultured Granulicatella sp.; assembly: GCA_947254045.1. Taxonomy (GTDB): domain Bacteria; phylum Bacillota; class Bacilli; order Lactobacillales; family Aerococcaceae; genus Granulicatella. The sequence continues at coordinate 6,962 of CAMYBO010000018.1, forward strand.
AGGCTTTAATGAAAAACTTCAAAAAGTTGTATTAAAAGAGATTCAACCAATTACCGTTCGCCCAGGTTTATTAGCTCCTGAAGTAGATTTTGAAGAAGTTCGTAAAGAATTAGAAGTTTTACTAGGGCATAAACCAAAAGACCAACAAGTACTAAGTTATCTCATGTATCCAAAAGTGTATAAAGAATACCAAGAGAGAAAAGAATTATATGGGGACTTAAGTAAATTAGATACGCAGACATTCTTCTATGGAATGCGTATGGGTGAGACGATTCAAATGGAATATGCTCCAGGTAAAGTCTTCATGATTACATTAGTTCAAATTGGGGAACCAGACCAAGATGGAAATCGTATTATGTTCTATCGATTCAATGGACAAAGTCGAGAAATTATTGTGCATGATGCAAGTGCGACAATGACCACTGTCAAACGTCAAAAAGCAGATGCGAATGACTTTGGACAAATTGGGGCAACAATGCCAGGTAGTGTCTTAAAAGTATTTGTAACAAAAGGTGAAACTGTTCGTAAAGGACAAGTGTTACTTGTGACAGAAGCGATGAAGATGGAAACAACGATTCAAGCACCATTTGATGGCGTTGTTGAAACGATTGCTGTTAAAGAACAAGATATGATTGATGTTAGTGATTTACTATTAACAATTCGTAAAAAATAATAAAGAGAGGAGTAAACATGGAACAAGTAGAAAGAAGAGCAATTATTGTATGGCTCTATACATTAAAACCAATAAAACAATTAAAACGTTTCGGCACTATTCATTATATTTCTAAACGTCTAAAATATATTTACTTGTATGTCAATGAAGATGAAGTGAAAAGTGTCATGGATAAAGTTAGTAAACTTCACTTTGTTCGAAAAGTTGAAGTATCTCCTCGCCATGAAGTTCGAATGGATTTTACACAAATCTTACCAGAATTGCGTGAGGAAATTGAATTAGAAAAACAAGCATTAGCTACAGAAGCGTAATCTTTATGTGTAAAAAAGTCATGACTATCCGTTAGACAGATGGTCATGACTTTTTTAGAAGATTTACTTCAGTCGAATTCGACCGAATTAAAATGCATTGCTCTACCTACTTCTGTTTTGTGAGATTTCTTCTACTTCTTGTGAGTTGTTATTCTTTTTTTGAGCGTATATAATAAAGGAATCATATTAAAGGAGGAACACAAATGAGAATTATTTCTGGCGAATTTGGTGGAAGACATCTTCGTGCTGTTCCAGGAAAGAACACAAGACCTACAACTGATAAAATTAAAGAATCCTTATTTAATATTTTAGGAGGATATTTTGATGGCGGTGTGATGTTGGATATGTATGCAGGCAGTGGAGGAGTAGCGATTGAAGCTGTTTCTAGAGGAATGGACCATGCCTTCTTATTTGAAAATAATCGACAAGCCATTCAAACGATTGAACAAAATATCGAAATTACAAAAAGTTCGGATCAATTTACATTACTAAAACAAAATGTGAAGCATGGATTGAAAACATTAGCGACAAGAGAAGACTTTGAACCTGTTTCTTTAGTGTTTATGGATCCACCGTATCGACTACAAGAAATTATCCATGATATTGAACAATTGGAAAAGTTATCATTAGTAGCTGAAGATGCTGTAGTTGTTGCTGAAGTGGATAAAGCGGTACAATTACCAGAAAAAATTGGACGGTTTACTCAATGGAAACGAGTAGAATATGGCATTACAGCATTAATTTTCTTTGAATTTGAATAGGAGATTCATATGGTAAAAGCAATTTACGCAGGAAGTTTTGATCCCATTACAAAGGGGCATCTTCATTTAATTCAACGTGCGACAGTATTATTTGATGAAGTGATTGTGTTAATCTCTCATAATCATCAAAAACAGTATACTTTAACAAAAGAAGAGAGAGTTCAAACGGTTCAGGAAGCTGTATCAAACTGGAAAAATGTTCGAGTTGTTGTACAGGACGGTGGGTTAACAGTCGAAGCTGCAAAACAATTAGGAGCAACCGTTCTTTTAAGAGGCGTTCGCAATAGTCAAGATTTAGAATTAGAAAAGACATTAGCATATCATAATCATCGATTAGATGAAAAGATTGAAACTGTCCTACTCATGAGTGAACCAGCCTATGAATATGTCAGTTCAACAATGGTGAAAGAATTAGCTAAATTTGGTGGAGAATTTGATTCTTTAGTTCCAGAGTCTGTAGCAAAGATTTTGAAAAAAATTTATGTGGAACAAGAGTTTCAACAAATGAAGCTTCAAGAAAGAAGTGAGTAAGAATGAAGAAAATTTCTATACGAATGATTATAATTGCGCTCGTTAGTGTATTCATTTTAGGACTCCTCGCATTTTATCCTTTACCCTATGTATTAGAAATGCCAGGGAGTGCTGAAAAAGTAGAGGATTTTATAACCATTGAAGGAGTTAATGAGAAGAAGGAAGGGTCGTTTCGAGTAATGACGGTATTTTCACAACAAGCAACCCCGTTATTAGCCTTTCAAACCCTACTTCCTCATGTTGAGATGATTCCAAAAGAAAAAGTGTATGGAACAACTCCTAGTAAGGAATACAATAAAATTCAGGAATATTATATGCAACAAGCTAGAAATGCAGCCGTTTCAGTAGCGTATAAGGCAGCAGGAAAGTCAGTCGAAGAAGAATTTTTAGGTGTATACGTTATGACAGTCGTTCCTGAATCTGATTTTAAAGAGAAGATTCAAGTAGGAGATATTGTGACAAAAGTGGAGGGGGAATCATTTTCATCCGCACAAGAAATGATTCAAGCGATTAGTTCTAAAAAAATTGGTGATCAGGTTACGATTGAAATGAATCGTAATCAAGAGACTATTGAAAAAACTGGAGTTCTAGTAGAAAATCCTGATACAGGAAAACCAATGTTAGGCATTCAATTAGTGACCCATTCGAAATTGCATGAATCACCTAAAGTCGATTTTGATTCACATGGAGTTAGTGGGCCATCAGCTGGTTTGATGTTTACATTAGAAATTTATAACCAGTTAACGGATAATAATTTAAAACAAGGTAGAATCGTTGCTGGTACTGGGACAATGAATGAAAAAGGAGAAGTGGGACGAATTGGCGGAGTGGACAAGAAATTAGTGGCTGCTGTTCGAGCAGGAGCAACTATTTTCCTAGCACCTGATGATGAAATTACGGATGAAATGAGAGAAAAAAATCCCAATATTTTATCCAATTATGAAGAAGCTAAATTAACCGCTGAGAAGATAAAATCCAACATTCAAGTGTATCCAGTAAAAAATTTTGAAGATGCAGTAAAAATTTTAGAAAAATAAAATACAAAACGTCATTTTTTTAGTATCTATAGTTAGAGGAGGGAAAAATGATGTTTTATTTTTTTATGCAAGTAAGACGTTTATTGATGGAATATAAAAAAGTTCTGTCAATAATTGGAGGTATGTTAGCAGTTATCGTTATGATTTTTGTTGGAAGAGGAATGATGGCTTCACCACCAAAAGAAAAAGTGATGGTAACGAATGCGGTCAATACAACAAGAGTGGAAGAAACAACGGTGATGATACCACAAAATTGTTATGTGGATGTTAAAGGGGAAGTTCTTCGACCTGGAGTGTACGAGTTTTCTTGTGAGAGTCGTATCCAAGAAGTGATTAAAAAAGCAGGAGGTTTTACTGAGGAGGCAGATGAAACAAAAATTAATTTAGCACAAAAAATTACCGATCAAATGCAAATTATCGTGCCTAATGTACATTCTAAACAAGAAGGTAGCGTCACAGAGGAGAATTCCGGAAAAGGAAGTTCGACAAATACAAGTGTGTCTAATTCAAAACAAGGAACAATCAATATTAATACGGCAACGTTAGAAGAATTACAAACGATAAAAGGAATTGGAAAGAAAAAAGCAGAAGCCATTTTACAATATCGAAAAGAACATGGAGCCTTTCGTACAAAAGAAGACTTATTACAAGTGAAAGGAATTGGAAAGAAAGCTTTAGAAGCGATTGAAAGCCAAGTGACTTTCCAATGAAGAAGTGGATTTGGGTGACGGTCTTAGAAATCATATTGGGAAGTTTAATTCTTTCTGAGTCTTCATTTCTTTTAAAAGGAATTTATGTTTTGATAGGAATATGGACGTTTGTTCTTCATTTTCGAAGTAAAGAACAACTATTCTGGGTGTTTATAATACTTATCTTTGTAGGATTACGATCTTATCAAGTCTATCATCCTACAGTTGTTCCAGAAGGGGAGTTAGCTGGGATTGTAAGATTGAACCGAGATGATTTGAAAAATAATGGAAACTTTGTAACGGGAATTGCTGAACTAGAGCTACCTTCTTCTAAGCATAAAGTATTGTTTCAATATAAAATGCATTCTGAAAAAGAGAGAGCTGTATTTGAAGAAGAGGAGGCTAATCTTACTTTATCTGTTATTGGAAAGAGTAATCCTGTAAATGAACCCAAAAATAGAGGGGATTTTAATGCACCAAGTTATTATCGTAGTATTGGGATTCTTCGTGTGTTTGAGGTCAAAGGGTTTAAACAAATGGCAAATAAACCTTCATGGATGTCGTTGTTTCAAAATTTGCGTAGAATATGTTACTTAAAAATTGATAAACAGCCAGAAAGTTTCGTGCGAACTTATGCTTTATTATTACTGTTCGGTAAAACGAAAGATGCGGATGCAACTGTGATTCAGCATTATAAGAGGCTGGGAATTATGCATGTTTTAGCCATTTCAGGACTTCATATTACACTGTTTATTCATATGCTAGAAAAAGTATTATGGAAATGGAAAATTACTCGAGAAACAAGTGTGGCTATCATCATCGTTGGCTTAGTGATTTATGGCTACTTCATTCATTGGAATATTAGTGGCACACGAGCCATTTTAATGTATATGTTAGCACAAAGTTCTAAAAAGTTTCATTGGAAACTAGCAACAGCGGATTGTTTGGGGATTTTGTTCTTGCTGTCACTGTTTTATCGAACAAGTATCATCGAAAATGTAGCATTTCAACTGAGTTATGGATTAACTGCTATTTTATTATTGACGAGTTATTTTGCTGAACATAATCTTCAAGGGAAATGGAAGAAGATGATTTGGATTGCTTTTTTGACGCCTATCATTGCTTTGCCGTTAATTTGTCATTATTTTTTTACGTGGAATCTGTTAAGTGTGTTTTTAGCTGGTTTAGTGGTGTTGTTGTTTGAAAGTATTCTTATTCCAGGAATTTTGCTTTATGCTTTAGCAGTTGTAGTAGAGTGGGTGTGGATATCTAATGGTATTGTCTTCTTTTTAGATACGCTATTAAATGGATTGAATCACATTTTTGCATTTTGTGAGCAATTTTTATTTTTGCGATTTACATTTGGAACATGGTCAACAATAGCTTGGATGTTGTATTGGATTACTCTTTATGGAGCTCTTGTTTGTTATGAAAAATCTTGGTTTCGTTCTTATTTGAGTGTTTTGTTTGCAATAGGTTCTTGTCTTATTGCGCTAAGTATTCCTTATCATCTGCATGAGCAAATCATCTTTTTAAGTACGGGGTCGCAAGTTTCAGTATTGTATATTCCAAAAGGATTTAATCATGCTACTTTAATAGTGAGGGGTGGAAATTCGTTCACGGATTCAAAGGGAAATACTATTCGTAAGCCATCTTTTTCTAAAACCGTTACGAATAATATTTTAGTAGAAGGTATTTCTCAGTTCGATTCCATTATGTTAACGAATGCAAGTGTGGAAGATAGTGAGGACTTAAAAGAATTGATACAAGATTTTTCAGTAGGAGAGGTTGTTGTTTCTAAAAATCCTTCTGAAAAAAGAGAGTTGGGAGAATGGAACGTTACGACACAGTTTCATGAAGTAGGAAAGAAACAATTAAATTCTGGCGTACAATGGGAGTTGATTCCAGCAAATGGAGGTAAGAAAGAAGTTCAAAATTCCATTTTTACATTAGATGAAAAACGAATTTTGATAGTAGAGGAGAAGCTGAATACTCTACCTCATAAAGCTGATATTGTCATAGCAATTAAGAAAAATGCAGAGGTAATTGAAAAACTGAATGGATTTAAACAAATGCAAACGAAAAGTGTAATTTTAGAAAAAGGAAGAGGGACGGTGAAATCGCATATTAGTTCACGCTTCTTAGAGCAGTTAGAACAACAAATACCTCATATATGGATTTCAGAAGAAGATGGAGCAGTACATATGATGCAAGAAAAGGAACTACAAAAATACCACACAATAAAAAGTCATAAAGATGAATGAAAGCATGGACAAAAAGAACACTTCACGATACACTAGACTAAGAGAAAGGGGAGTCATGAATGGAATTTCAAAAGAAAATAGAAGAAATTAAATCTGGGAAATTGTCGCCCATTTATATTGTGCAAGGAAAAGAAGACTATTTACAAAATTGGGCAAGACAAGTATTTTTAGAATCTGTAGTGGCTCCTGAAGACCAAGAATTAAATGTCGCTCGATTTAATATGGAAGAAACAGCTGTTCAAACAGCCATTGAAGATGCAGAATCCGTTCCATTTTTTGGAGATAGACGCTTAGTCATGATTGATAAACCGTATTTTTTAACAGGAGAAAAAGAAAAAGCAAAAATTGATCATCAATTAGAAAGATTACAGTTTTATTTAGAAAATCCATTAGATTCTTCTGTTGTTGTATTTTTTGCACCTTATGAAAAATTAGATGCTCGTAAAAAAATCGTGAAGCAATTAAAGAAAGTAGCGGTTTTATTAGATGCTTCTTCTTTGGAAGAAAAAGATGTAAGAGCGATGGTTCAAAGTAAAATCCAAGAACATGATGTTTCGATGGAAACTACTGTCTTACATTTATTTTTAGAAAAATTACATTATTCTTTAACAGATGCGATGAGAGAAATTGATAAGTTAATTTTGTCTGCGATGGATACGAAAGTTATAGATAGTGCCTTAGTAACAACATTAGTTCCAAAAAGTTTAGAACAAAATATTTTTGAACTAGGAGAAGCCGTTCTTCGAAAAGATAGTAAAGTAGCGATTGAAATTTATCGAGATTTATTATTACAAAAAGAAGATCCGATTAAAATGAATGCCATTTTGTTAGGACAATTTCGCTTATTATTACAAGTGAGCTACTTACAAAAAGAAGGCTATCACGAGCCTGAAATGCAAAAGGTATTAGGGATTCACCCATACCGTGTAAAACTCGCTCTAGGACAATCTAGAAAATTTTCGATTGCTTTATTAGAAGCAGCTTATCGTTCATTAGTAGAAACAGAGTATGCATTGAAAACAGGACTGGGAATAAAAGAATTACAATTAGAAATATTTATTTTGAAGTTTTGTCAAAAGAGTGCATAATCAGGTTGAATTGAAAAAAAGAATAAGAAGTACAAAAAAGGCCCGAGAATGATTTCTCAGGCTTTTTATTATTTGCTTAATTTTGAAGCAAGACGTGATTTATCACGAGAAGCTTTGTTTTTGTGGATTAATCCTTTAGAAGCAGCTCCGTCGATTGCTTTGTGAGCAGCACGTAATAATTCTTCAGCATTTTCAGCACCTTCAGCTACTGCAGCTTCAAATTTTTTGATAGCAGTACGCATAGCAGAAGTTTGTGAGTTGTTTGCTAGTGTTGACTTTTTGTTTGTACGAACACGTTTGATTTGTGATGCGATATTTGGCAATGGGTTCACCCCTCTTTCTTACATTTATATAATCACTGATCAGTTGTCACCAACAGGAATTATTATACAAAAGTCCTTATAAAAATGCAAGTCTTGCGATGAAATAGTACGTTTTCATGTGACATTTATTGTATAGACGAATTGTCAAATCAAATGCAACGCCTATGGTAAGAAACCAAAAAGTTCTTC
>CAMYBO010000019.1 GCA_947254045.1 uncultured Granulicatella sp.
GTTTGGGTTGGATTCGGATTCTTAATGCAACACTTCCAATACATTGGATTAGGTATCGTATTAATTATTCTTTTAGCAATCCCTCAATTACAATACAGCCGTAACAAAGAACATTACTTTACAATTGCAGAAGATTACGAAACATATTTAGAAAATAAACAAGCTTAATTAGTTTTAAATAGAAAAATTTTATTATAAAATAGGTAACGGGTAAGAATGACTTACCCGTTATCAAATTCTAAAGGAGAGATATCAATGAAAGTATTAGCAGCATGTGGAAGTGGAATGGGATCAAGCCAAATTATTAAAATGAAATTAACAAACGTATTCCGTAAATTAAATGTACCTTTAGAAGTACATCACTGTGCAGTAGCAGAAGCAAAATCATCAGCAAAAAGCTATGACATGGTAGTTGTTTCTTCTGCATTATTAGAAATCTTTGATGGATTAGATTTACCAAATACTAAAGTTATTGGTTTACAAAACTTATTATCAGAAAAAGAAATGACTGAAAAAATTTCAGCAGCTTTAGAAGCTTAATTGAAAAGGAGTCTTTTTTATCATGGCATATGAAGCGTTAAAACAACGTGTTCTTGAAGCAAACTTATTATTACCAAAACATAATTTAGTATTATTTACTTGGGGTAATGTTTCAGAATACGACCGTGAAGCTGGCGTTATCGCTATTAAACCTTCAGGGGTAGAATATGATGTAATGAAAGCAGAAGATATTGTTATTGTAGATATTGATGGAAACAAAGTCGAAGGAGCTTTAAAACCATCTTCTGACTTAGATACTCACTTAGAAATTTACCGTAATTTCCCAGATGTTAATGGGGTAGTTCATACTCACTCAACATGGGCAACAACAATGGCTCAAAATGGTCAAGAAATTCCAGCATTTGGGACAACACAAGGAGATTACTTCTACGGAACAATCCCATGTACTCGTGCAATGACTGATGCAGAAATCAAAGGAGCTTACGAGTTAGAAACAGGTAAAGTAATTGTTGAAACATTTAAAGACAAAGATCCTAATGCAATCCCTGGTGTATTAGTATTCAACCATGGACCATTTGCTTGGGGCAAAGATGCTTTTGATGCAGTTCATAACATTACTGTTTTAGAACAAGTTGCTAACATGGCTTGGCATAACTTAGTATTAAATCCAAACTTACAACCAATGTCTCAAACAATTTTAGACAAGCACTATTTACGTAAACATGGTGCGAATGCATACTATGGACAAGGGTAGGGGTAAGCATGTACGAATTAGGACTATATGAAAAATCAATGCCAAACACATTATCATTTAAAGAAAAACTAGAAACTGTTAAAGCGACTGGTTTTGACTTTTTAGAAATGAGTGTGGATGAAACTGATGAAAAATTAGCTCGTTTAGAGTGGACGAAAGAAGAACGTCTTGAACTTGTTAAAACAATGTACGAAACAGGAGTATCTATTCGTTCCATGTGTTTAAGTGGACATCGTAAATATCCATTTGGATCACATGACGCATCTGTACGTGAACGTAGTATGGAAATCATGGAAAAAGCAATTGAATTAGCAGATGACTTAGGAATCCGTGTCATTCAATTAGCTGGTTATGATGTATACTATGAAGAAGGCGATGCAGATACATTAGAATTCTTTATCGATAACTTGAAAAAAGCTACTTTATTAGCAGCTCAAAAAGGAATCGTTTTAGGATTCGAAACAATGGAAACTCCATTTATGAATACAGTGGAAAAATCAATGCGTTTTGTAAACTTAGTAGATTCACCTTATTTACAAGTTTATCCAGATTCAGGAAACTTAAAAAATGCTTCTTTAGAACCTGGCGCGAAAAATGTTTATGAAGATATTGAATTAGGAAAAGGTCACATTGTGGCTGCTCACTTAAAAGAAACGATTCCTGGACATTATCGTGAAATTCCTTTTGGAACTGGACAAATTGATTTCAAGAGAATGGTAGACACTTTCTTATCAATTGGTGTTCGTCGTTTCACTGGCGAATTCTGGTATGTTGGACAAGAAAACTGGTTAGAGGATATTCATTTCGCTAACAAATTCTTACGTTCATATTTTCCAGAAAAATAATTAAGAATTTAATGTAACATCCTTAGAGTGATCTAGGGATGTTTTTTTACGTATGGATTCTGTATACATTGAAAATACCGTTGATATAGTAGCAAGGTCGCCAGCAGCCTTGCTTTGCAAGTCTCATGGCTAAACTTCGAGCCTAGGTCTCGAAGTTCCTCTGCAATAAAAGTAGCAACGGCTACTTTTATTGCTTTTGCTACTATGGTGTATTTTCTATGTATTCTGAATCCTATTTGTGTTAACGTATTTATTACCGAAGTTAAAGAGTAAAACACTTTTATAGTATAACGAAAATAATCGAACGTTACGAAAAAGAATATTCGCTTATTTTTAATGAATTAATTGTTTCGTAATTTACTAATTATTCATTACCAATGTTTTCGTAAGTATAATGTTCGTATTTTACACGTTTACAACATTTGAAAGTAGATTTTTTAAAAGAAAACTCGTCTAAAAATGTATTTTTAGACAGAAATCACTTGTAATTATCGTTCGTATTTTGTATGATTGTACTTGAGATTGAGAGTTCAATCTTGTAAAAATCATATCTTAGGGGGATATATTTTATGAAGAAGTCTTTTTGGTCAAAATTAGCACTTGGAGTATCAGCAACAGCTTTACTTGCAGCTTGTTCAAGTCAATCAAGTGATTCAGGTTCTAAAGGAAATGGATCAAAAAAAATTGATACATTAAAGGTTGCGTTTGTACCTTCTCGTGATCCAGAAGCAATTGTAACGGTTACTGAACCATTGAAAGAACTATTGAAAAAACAATTAGCTGATGAGGGTTATACAGTTAATAATGTTGAAATCAATGTTGGTACAAGCTTTGATGCAGTAGGGGAAGCATTAGCATCAGGAACTGCTGATGTAGGGTTTATTCCTGGTGGTACTTATGTATTATTTGACAAAGAGGTAGATGTATTATTAACAGCAACTCGTTCTGGTTTAGAAAAAAATTCAACTAATCCAAAAGATTGGAATGATGGAAAAGAATCTAAACGTTCTAATGAACAAGTTACTTTTTATAAAGGCTTAGTAATTGCCGGGCCAACAGAAAAAGGGAAAGCAATTGCTGAAAAAGTGAATAGTGGTCAAGATATTTCTTGGGATGATTTAAATTCAGCAAACTGGGGAGTTTTAGGAACTTCTTCTTCTTCAGGATATATTTATCCTACATTATGGTTACAAGATAAATTCGGTAAAAATATTTCAGATCTACAAAATGTTGTTCAATCTGATTCATACGCTTCATCTGCAGCTCGTTTAGCTTCAGGACAAATTGATATTATGGTTGGTTATGGTGACTTACGTTCTGACTATGCTAAAAAATGGACAAGCGAATATGGACGTTCAGAAGAAATTTGGAAAGAAACAAATGTAATTGGTGTAACTCCAGATATTTATAACGATACAATTTCAGTAAGTAAATCTTCTCCAATTGTAGACGATGCATTCAAAGAAGCTTTTGCTAACGCAATGATCAAATTAGCTGGAACAGACGAAGGTAAAGAAGTGATTAAGATTTACTCTCATTCAGGATACAAGAAAGCTAATGCATCTGATTACGATAAAGAACGTGCAGCTCAAAAAGTTCTTAAAAAATTAAAATCAGGTAACTAAGAAAAGATATGATGATCAAATGAGGGTTAGGAGCAACTCCTGACCCCTTTTTTTGAGAAAGAGGACAGATATGATTAAATTTGAAAATGTTTCAAAAACTTATCCAAATGGAGTTAAAGGGTTAAAAAATATTAATTTAGAAATTGAACAAGGTGAATTTGTTTCGATTATTGGGTTATCAGGTGCTGGTAAATCTACTTTAATTCGTACTATTAACCGTATGATTGAAATTACAGAAGGGACATTAACTGTAGATGGCACAAATGTATCTTCATTAAAAGGAAAATCTCTTCGTAAATTCCGTAGAAATAAAGTAGGGATGATTTTCCAATCATTTAATTTAGTAACAAGAACAACAGTTATTAAAAACGTACTAACTTCGATTGTTCCAGATATTCCATTTGTTCGTTCATTATTTGGAATTTATACAAAAGAAGAAAAATTACACGCTCTAGAAGCTTTAGATAAAGTGGGGATTGTTGATAAAGCCTTTATCCGTGCTGACCAATTATCAGGGGGACAACAACAACGTGTTGCATTAGCTAGAACATTAGCACAAAATCCTGAAATTATTTTAGCAGATGAACCAGTTGCGGCATTAGACCCAATTACTGCTAAACGTGTAATGGAAGACTTTAAAAAGATTAATCAAGAATTAAATATTTCTATTTTACTAAATATTCACCATGTGGAATTAGCCTTAGAATATGCAGATCGTATTATTGGGATTCGTGATGGAGAAATTGTTTATGATGGTCCAAGTAGCCAAGTAACGAAAGAAGTATTAGATTTAATTTATAAAGGAAAGGCGGAGGAGTTACATGAAGGATAATAAACTCTTCGCTGCAAAAGAATTTACGTTAAAAAATGGTACAACTGTTACTGAACCAAAATCAAAAGCTATTTTTGTTGTCATTGGTCTTTTAATTGCGATGTATTTTTCAGGTAAAATTACTGGATTTAATATCCATACCATTTTACAACGTGGTGTTCAACTCTTTGTTATTATTGGTCGTATGTTTCCACCTGATTGGGAATATTCAAGTAATATTTGGCAACCATTAATTGATACGATTAAAATGTCATTATTAGGTTCTTTATTGGGATCGATTTTAGTCATTCCATTTGCCATTGTAGCTTCTAGTAATATTGTTAAAAATAAATGGGTTATTAGTTTAAGTCGTTTATTTTTAAGTGTCGTTCGTACATTACCAACTCTTGTAACTGCCTTAATTGCAACATATATTCTTGGTTTAGGAACAATGGCAGGTACATTTGCGATTGCGACTTATACATTTGCTTACTGTGGGAAACAATTATATGAACAAATTGAAACAGTAGATATGGGAGCTTTTGAAGCAGCTGAAGCTTTAGGAGCAACAAAAGGTCAAGCGTTTACAAGTGCGATTATTCCTCAAATTTTACCAACTTACTTAGCAAGCTCATTATATTGTTTTGAAGGTAATGTTCGTTATGCGTCAATTTTAGGGTATGTTGGTGCCGGTGGTATCGGGATTATTTTAAATGAAAACCTTGGATGGCGTGAATATGGGAATGTAGGGATGATTTTAGTGACTTTATTTATCACTGTAGTCATTATTGAGTCAGTAAGTTACTACTTACGTACGAAATTAACATAGAAGGGGAGTTAAACACATGAATGAAGCAGTATTAAAACAATATGAAAAAGCTCCTCGTACATGGATTGTTCAATTAGGCGTTTTATTCTTATTAATCATTATTTTTGCATGGTCTGGATCTACCATTGAATTAAGTAAAATTCCAGAAAATGGATTACAAATTTCTCAAAGTATTTTACAAGGGATTGTAACTCCTGAAACATCGTTATTGTTAAACTTTACAACAAAAGGTGTTCCGTATTTATTATTAGAAACCATTGCGATTGCTTTTCTAGGAACATTAGTTGGTGCAATTTTAGCAATTCCATTTTCATTTATTTCAGCAACAAACATCGTACCCAAACCAGTTGCAATTATTGGACGTACAGCAATTATGGCGATTCGTACAGTCCCAACATTAATTTACGGGTTAATGTTTATCCGTGTAACGGGTCCTGGAGCTTTTACAGGTTTGTTAACAATGTCTGTAGCATCCATTGGGATGATTTCTAAATTGTATATCGAAGCAATTGAAGATTTAGATTATAAGATTTTAGAATCATTAGATGCTAGCGGATGTAATTTCTATCAAAAAATTCGTTTTGGGATTTTACCACAATTAATTCCAGCATTTATTTCTACAGTCATTTATCGTTTTGATATGAACTTGAGAGATGCAACTGTTTTAGGTATGGTTGGAGCCGGAGGTATCGGTGCTCCATTAATCTTTGCGATGACAGCGTATAAATGGCATGAAGTAGGGGCTATCCTATGTGGATTAATTGTATTAGTATTAGTAATTGAATACTTATCAACAAAGATTCGTACTCACTTAGCACGTGGATAAAAGAAAAAGCATGAAGGATTAAACTTCATGCTTTTTTTCTACTTTTGAAAACATTTTATGAAACAATGGTGCTAAAGCATATCCCATTAATGAAATTCCAATCATTCCCATGAAATATAAAACTGTTTCTTGAAAAATGCTAAAACCAATCAAAATAACTGGGATAGCTAAAATAGCAACAGCTTCTTTTAAAGAAATAAAAATAAATAAATATCCATCACGAATATAACTCTTAATCGTACCAAAATACTGAGTTCTTGCTAATGAAATCAACATGGCTGTGATCGTCATACATAAAAATAAAAAGAAAATAATGGCTAACATCATTCCAAAAATATTTTGGAAATTATACCAAAATTGAATCACATATACTGTAGCTCCGATGATTGCTGTATAAATTAAAGAAACAGCAACTCGTACAAAGAAAATATGTTTCAATTCATTCCAGAACGTTTTTACTAAATAACCATCTTCATTTTCAGAAAACTTCATCATGGTATAAAACAAAGCCGCTAACACAGGTCCAATCGTTAGAATGGGAATACTAATTACAATCACTAATAAGTTCAACAAAATAAAATCCGCTAACATCGTAGCAAAACGCCAAAAAGGACTTTCCTCATTAAATTTCATCAAAAACCATCCTTTAACAAATAAAATACAAAACACATTATACGATTAAGCCCAAAATTAAGCAAGTTATCGTACGGATAAACAAAATAAGAAATGATGTTTAAAATGAGAAATATTTTTTGTATTATCACATGAGACAGCTTATAGCTGGCTGCTGGCGTGCTTGATACAAAAAAAGGAATATTTCGAACGATATCCAGGTTTACATAATATATATTAAAGAAAGTTATATATCCAAAATAAACTAATCAACACAAATCCTCCACCATCAACCAAACTAAAAGGACGCTCATCACGAACGTCCTTCTTTCATCTATTAAACATTAGAAATATCAATTGATTGTCCAATCGATAATAAACATAACATACGTTTTGTAACTTTCTTTTGATAACTTGTTTCTAATGCTTCAGCATATAAATTCAATTGCTGTTTATACTTATCAACGACTTTCTGGATTCCTTTTTGTGTTGGAACCACATGATCCGTCTTATAATCAAATAAAATAATCTCATCGTCTAATTCCACAAAACCGTCGATAATCCCGTGAATCAACATCGAATCTTCATTATCTGGTAAATGCTTAAAGATACGATTTGCTGTTACAACATGTGAAAATGCTTGTTCACGGTTTAATAATGCTTGATGTTCTTGTATCCATTGTCCAAATTCACTTTGGAAGAAATGAAAAACTTGGTCAACTGGAATCACTGCGGCAACTTCTTTTTCTAAAAATTGTGTCTCAACTAATTGCTGAATTGTTTCTTGAATGAATTCAAGTGTAATTTCCTTCGTTAAGTCTAATTTTTGCATTAATAAATGTAAACCGCTACCACGTTCTGCAGCTGAAACTTTTTGTTTAGACTCTATAAAGCTTGGTTTTGCTAGTTCAGACGTTAAATAAACATATTGTTGTACAGTTTTTTCTGTTTGTTGTGTTTGTTCTTCCAAATGTGGTAATTGTTTCACATCTGGTTCTTCATTCATCCGTTTAATTTCAGATACACTTTGATAACTTGCAGTTGTAGATGCTAATAAATAAGGATACGTTTGTTTTAATTCTTCAAGTAGCTTTGGAAGATTTTTAACTGTATTCCCTACTACTTGTTTTTGTAACCACTCTTCTTCATTCATAGAAGCTGTTTCAGTTTCTTGAATCCAATTGAGAGCATTCTTTTTAATTTGTTCAAATTCAATCACTTCTTGATGGAATGGAACTTTATCCTGCTTTCTAAATGTGGCCATTAAAATCCAAGTTAAATAATTATCGACATGATAACGAAGAGCAAATGGTAATACTTCTTCATTCAAATCATCGATCATAGAATGTTCTTCTTTAAATTTTTCAAAATCTTTTAAAGAACCGACAATAATGAATTTTTCACGTGCACGAGTCATTGCTACGTACAATTTTCTCATTTCTTCAGATAGTAATTTATTTTTCTCTGCTTTATAAGCCATCACATATGGAATGGTTGTATATTGAATTCTTTCAGGAAGTTGTAAGTATTTCACTCCCACTCCTAATTCATCACTACGAATGGTTTGTTGGCGAATATCTTGCTGGTTAAATTTCTTTCCAGCATTCATTAAAAATACAACTGGGTATTCTAATCCCTTACTAGCATGAATGGTCATGACACGTACAGCATCTTCTTCATCAGAAATTTGAGTAGGTTCTTCTAAATCTTGTTTTTTATGCTGCATTTGTTGAATAAATCGTACAAAATTACGTAATCCTTTAAAACTAGAATCTTCGAAATCTTTTGCATACTTATATAGGGCATGTAAATTCAAGACACGTTGCTGTCCAACAGATTGCCCATGTACATATGTTAAATAATTCGTATCCATATAAATTTGCCAAATAAGCGTACTGATTGACTGATGATTCGCAATATCTCTCCAAGATTCTAATTGCGCTAAAAATGCTTGTACACGGTCTTTTAATTGCTGTTGTTGAGCACTATCGTAATAATTTACTTCTTCTAGTTTAAAATGCTCCACAAATTGAACGCAAGCTTCATAAAACGAACAAGATTTATTGTGTTTACGAATATGAGCAAGAGCTATTTCATCTAATCCAACGATTCCAGAACGTAATACGGCTACAAATGGAATATCTTGAGTCGGATTATCAATAATTTTTAACGCTGACATCATAATCACAATTTCTGTTCGTTTAAAATATTGAAGATTTTTTTGGACTAAAACAGGAATTTTATATTGCGTAAAGATTTCCTCGATCAATCCATTATTGGCTTTTGTTGGCGCTAAAATAACGATATCTTTATATTGTATTGGTCGTTTTTTCGGATGTTCCTTTGTACTTTCTTCATGCATGATTTCGAATTGATTCGCCATCAATTCTTTAATCTTACCTGCGATAAAATGAACTTCTGCAGTTGCTGAACTATCTATCATACTTTCTGTCTCTAATTCAGATGTTTCTTCTTCCTCATCGGTTAAATTAGAATTTTGAATGATATAGCATTCGCTAAATTTATCCGTATCCTCTGAATAATTCAAGTTTCCAGTTTTTAAAGCTGCATCATCATCATAGTCAATTTGACCTAATTCATGATCCATAATTTGTCTGAAAATTAAGTTGGTAAAGGACAATACTTGATCTCTAGAACGGAAGTTTTCAGCTAAAATAATTCGTTTACCGCCATTTTCATGTGCATAGGCTTCATATTTATCTCTAAATAAAGACGGATCTGCTAAACGGAAGGCATAAATTGATTGTTTCACGTCTCCTACCATGAAAAGATTATTCTCTTTAGCCACACTTGTTAAAATTGCTTCTTGAACACGGTTTACGTCTTGGTATTCATCAATTAAAACTTCGGTAAATAAATCATGATAATATTTTTTAGCAATTAGAACTCCATTTTTTTCAGTACAAAGAATGGACAATGTGTCATGTTCTAAGTCAGAGAAGTCAATTTTATTTGAAGTTTTCTTTTCAAATTGGAAAGCTTCATAGAATTTCAACACAACTTGAGATAAATGCAACATTATCGGATATATTTCTCTTAAATGTTTCATTTGAACTTCAGGTGACTCGAAAAATGCTATTGTCAACAATTGATCTTCCCAATGTTTCTTTAAGCTATCTCTTTTACGTTTAATAGCCTGAACAGCTTCTCTATCCGTTGTTTCATCTTTTTTAGGAACAGTTGGGAAACGGTCAAATTTTACCTCTTGTGCTAATGTATAGGCTGCAGTATAATTCCCACTTTCAAATGCTGCATACACTTCTTGAATTTGTTGGGCATCAGCTTCAACCACATCTTTACATTTCATAAATTCGGTTAATTCAGCTAATTTCAGTAATTCATCATAGGCAGAAACTAAATATTTTAATTCTTCACAGATATAAGGTACAAATTGTTCCTTAATAATCGGAATTTCACCATAGTCATCCTTTGTTTCATATAAATCTGCTAAAGAAGAAATCCATTGCTTTGGATTTGGTTTTGAACGTGAAAAATCATATAGTTGATAAACTAATGTAGTAAATCCATCATCATTACGATCGCTTGAAAAATAGCGCATTAATCCATCCATCCAAGAATGTTCTTCTAATAATTCATCTTGTATGTTTCGCCATACTTTTTCTTTTAATAAAGTACCTTCCACTTCATTTAATAGTGAAAATACAGGATCTAATTGACTTAAATAAAAATAACGACGAATGACTTTCATACAAAAACTATGAATCGTAGAAATAGTTGCATTTGGTAATAAACTTAATTGTTTAACATACATATGTTTTTTAGCAAAATCTGTCTCATTTGTTATAGCTTTTTCTAAATTTGTCCGCAAACGTTCTTTCATCTCTTTAGCAGCGGCTTCTGTAAAAGTCACGATTAATAAGGAATCAATATTCACACCATCTTCGATATATCCCATAATACGGTCAACTAATACTTTTGTTTTTCCTGATCCGGCAGAAGCAGACACTAATAAATTATCCCCTCTTTGCCAAATTGCTTGCCACTGTTCAGGAGTCGCTTGTACTCCCTTTGGTTTTACTGGTATCATCGACTACTCCTCCTTTCCATTTAGTTTCTCTCTCATCCAAGTTAAGTTTTCTTGGAGAGGCATTTTTGTTAAAAATTTATAATTATTCTCTGGATTGGTTGCATCAAACATTGCAATGGCACTGAATTTTCCATTGACGGAATCAGCATATTCTTTTAATTCATCAAATGGAGCAAGTTGATTTTCTCCATTTAAAATTTTTTCTCCAGCAGTTTTCAATTGATAGAAAGCAAATTCCATTAATAAATTGATGTCATCAGGAGCATAGACTTGGCTAGTTGCCTTATATTCTCCATCTTTCTTAACTCCAAATGGTAATACAATCGAGTCTCCTGTTTCAAAATCAGGTTGAACTTGTTGTAGAACTCCTAAATCATTCGTTAATAATCCTGATAATTTATATTTCTTCAAACGAGTTTCTTCAAAATCTCCATCTGCTTTAATATCTTTTGCATTAAAGCTTGGTTGGAAAACATGCATATATAATCCACCATATGGAGTCACAGCTTTATTAAATTGATTAGAAACAATATTTCTTGCAACTGATAAATACGTTAAAAGTTGTAATTGAATCCCGTAACGTAATCGATTAATATCAAATTTTTGAGCTGAAGACTTATAATCCACAATTCCTAAGTGATAGCCCTTTTCAGTTTCTAAAAGATCAATACGGTCAATTTTCCCACGAATAAATAAAGACTGAGTATCATTCAAAGGAATTTCAATTTTCTTATCAGATTTTGCACCAAAAACAACTTCTGTTTTCCATGGTGTTACTTGTAATTGCTGCAATTGCATTAATGCTGCAGCTAATGTTTGTCGAATTGTATCTTGTAGTAGCACTTTAGTCCAATTCATTCTAGGAGATGCATTTAAAATTTGGAATCTTGCATCTTCATTCATGGAATCAAAAATTTCTTTTAATAATGTTTCTGTTGTCATTTTATCAATAGAACGAATATCTAATTGTAATTCATGAACTTTACGAATAAACTGGTCAAATGTTTCATGGAAGTATTCCCCAGATCCAGCAGCTGTTAATTCAAACTCTCTACGTTCTCGTAAATTTAAACCATATTGTAAGAAATGACTAAATGGATCTTTATAAAATGTTTCCACTTGAGAAGTAGATAAGTATAAATGATTTCCATAAAGTTCAGCAGCTAATTCTTTTGGTAATTGCTTGGCAATATTTAAATGGAATACACTATCTACTAATGTGTGATACTGATTTTGGAAATCTTTATCCTGTCTTAATAAATGTGGTAAAGTAAGCCAAATCGATGGGATATCTTCTTCTTTTGAGAACTTATATTGACGCAGCTTTTGTAGTAATGTTGTAAATAATTCATGAATTGTTACAAAGTCCCCCTGTTCAAAACGTTCTTGTTGTTTTTGATTGCCATCTTGCGTAGTAATCTCAAATTGATTTAAAATACGTTCTACAAAGCTAGATGGTTTTAATTTAGCACCTTTATCTGTATGATGCATGGATAAATATAACTTTTCAGTTGCGGAAGTTAACACTTTATAAAATAAAAATGGCTCTATGGATTGTTTTTGAATCGTTGTTGGATGTAAGAAACGTCCACTATCTAATTTACTTAATAAATATTCTCTTTCTTCATCGGTAATTAAACCAGTCTCCTCTTCCATTCTAGGAAGGACTCCTTGAGATAATCCAATAACAAATGTAACCTTTTTAGGAGAATAACGGACAGAATCAATTCCCGTACACGTTAATTGGTCTAACGTAGATGGAGCCATATTATAATGTGTATGTTCAAATCCTGTATGTAATAATAATTGGAAAATTTCCCAATCAAACGGTTCATCTCCAAAAATATAGACATACTCTTCTAATAATTTTAAAAATTCATTCCATACTTGATCTTGTCTACGAGCTGTTTGAATGTCCCCAATATTGGCAGCATGATTTCTCCAGTATAGGAATGCATCCGTTACCCTAATTTTTTCTAATAATTGATATAGAAGAGTGATTGCTTCTTTTGTTGTCTCTACTTTATCTAATTTCTTATAAAAAGGTTCTAATAAAGAGACGATTTGCTCTCGTAGTTCTTGTGCTTGTGTTAACTGTTTATTTACTAACACTTCTCTGCTACTTAAGCTATCTTCATCAATATTTTCAAGTTGATAATTCCACGTTTTACTTGAAATCCAATCTTTTCCTTCATAACCTTGTGCTAGTATAATTGTTTCTGTTTCATCTAATTTTTGACGATAATGAATAAGTGCTTGTCTTAAATCCTCTTCCTCATTATCTTCACTCTTTGAATTTGCTCGATTTAGAGGCCAAAAACAATATTCACTTCTAAGTAGGTTCATTATGTCATGATAACGCCAAAAATGCTTCTGGATAGCAAAAATAGCGTCTAGCACTTGAATGAGTGGATGATGCTCCATTGTATCGGATAAATCCATGAAATACGGAATTTGAAACGTTTCTAATAAAGGTTGTAATAATGTTTGTTGTTCTTCTAAATTTCTCGATAAAATTTGAATATCTTGGTAACGATAGTTACCACTATCGACTAACGTTTTAATCGTTGCTAATGTTTCTTGGATTTCTTGACGTTCATCTTCATAAGTAATCCATTGTAACGCATCGATTTTTTTAGTTGAAGATTCTGAAGAAGTTTCAAGACCACCACTTGTTTCTAACCAATATTGTTCAAGTTTTAAAAAGTCAGGATGATAAGTCTTATTGGTCTCTTTTAATTCATGTAAAACAGGTTTACTTTCATCAATCACTAACCAAGTTAACAATCTTGAAATTAATTGGCGATTGGAATCAAATAAACTAGATTCTAGCGTTTCTTTTGGTTTAAAGGCATCAGTTGTTGCAGTCGTATAAAACTCTACTCCTCCGCATGATTTCACTAATGCATCAATCACTTCTAATTCCATTGCATTTAAATGATAGGATTGATCAATCACAACATACGTATTTGATAAATCCATAGATGAAATTTCTTCCGCTAATATCCGTAATAAATCTTCTGATTGAACAAAATCTTTTTTTAAATATTCTAGATAATGTTTATAAATAATGCCAAATTCTTTCAAACGTTGGTCAATTTCTTCATAAGAAACTTGTTCAAACCACTCTGAGAAGTCCTCTACTTCGATTCCACCTAAACGAAATTCTTGCATGACAGCAGATAAACGTTCTATAAATCCTTTATGACGGGATTCTTTATTAAAAAGTACTAATTCATCTTGATATTCGGATAAGATTTTTTGTAAAATCATACAAATTCCAACTTTGGATAATGAAGGACGTTGCAATTCAGCATCTGTCTCTTATACACATCTCCGAGCCCACGAGACTATTGCG
>CAMYBO010000020.1 GCA_947254045.1 uncultured Granulicatella sp.
CTAATTTTTGTCCAAATGTAAACCACTTGGAACTATTATTCAATTTATTCTTTTTTACTTCCAGTACCATTTGAGTACCAGTAGCCATTTTTCATTCTCTATATAGCTTGTAATTAAGCCATTTTAGAAAATTTTGCGATTACTCCCATTCAATCGTAGCAGGTGGTTTGCTTGTAATGTCATACACCACTCGGTTCACATGTCCGACTTCGTTCACAATTCTTGCGCTGATTGTTTGTAAGACTTCCCATGGAATGCGTGCGAAGTCACTTGTCATGCCATCGATACTTGTCACTGCACGAATGCCGATTGTGTAGTCATAAGTTCTTCCGTCTCCCATTACTCCTACGCTGCGGATTCCTGGTAAGACTGTGAAATATTGCCATACGTCTCTTTCAAGTCCGTTTTTAGCAATTTCTTCTCTTAAGATAGCATCACTTTCTCGTACGATTTCTAGTTTTTCTTCGGTTACTTCTCCTAGTACTCGAATGCCTAGTCCTGGTCCTGGGAATGGTTGGCGCCATACGATTGAATCTGGCATGCCTAATGCTGTTCCTAAGGCACGGACTTCGTCTTTGAATAATGTATTCAGAGGTTCAATTAATTCAAACTGCATATCTTCTGGTAGTCCTCCCACATTGTGGTGAGACTTAATTGTTTGGGCTGTTTTTGTTCCTGATTCGATAATATCTGTATATAAAGTTCCTTGTGCTAAGAAATCCACATCCGTTAATTTTGCTGCTTCATCATCGAATACATAAACAAATTCATTTCCAAT
Source organism: uncultured Granulicatella sp. (assembly GCA_947254045.1). Classification (GTDB taxonomy): domain Bacteria; phylum Bacillota; class Bacilli; order Lactobacillales; family Aerococcaceae; genus Granulicatella. The sequence continues at coordinate 779 of CAMYBO010000020.1, forward strand.
AATTTTACGTTTTTGTTCTGGATCACTAACGCCTTTTAATTTGGATAAGAAGCGTTCTTGAGCATTCACTCGAATAATATTTAAGCCGAATTTTCCAGATAAGCTTTCCATTACTTGGTCGCCTTCGTCTTTTCTTAGTAAACCGTGGTCTACAAAAATACACGTTAATTGGTCGCCGATTGCTTTTTGTAGTAGGACACCTACAACGCTTGAGTCAACTCCGCCTGATAAACCTAATAATACTTTTTTATTGCCAACTTTTTCGCGGATTTTTTCAATTTCCATCTCAATGAAGTTTGCCATTGTCCAATCACCTGTTGCTCCACAAATATTGAACACAAAGTTTTTCAACATATCATTTCCATGAATACTGTGACGTACTTCTGGATGGAATTGTACTCCATAAATATTTCGTTCTGGATTTTCAAATGCTGCAAATGGTGTATGCTCATTTGAAGCTGTTACAGTGAACCCTTCTGGGATAGCTGTAATTCTGTCACCATGGCTCATTAAGACTTCTTCTGAAGTAGATAATCCTTGGAAAATTCCTGAATCTGTATTAAACACTTCTACTTTAGCAGGACCATATTCTCTTGTCGGTGAAGATTCAACAGTTCCTCCAAATAAATGAGTTGTCAACTGCATTCCATAACAGATTCCTAATACTGGAATTCCTAATTCAAAAATTGCAGGATCTACTGTAAAAGCTCCTGATTCGTAAACACTATGAGGGCCTCCAGAGAAAATAATCCCTTTTACATTACCATGCTTTTTGATTTCTTCCGCTGTAATATCATTATGAAGTAACTCACTGAATACTCCAAACTCACGAATACGACGTGTAATCAGTTGGTTATACTGACTTCCAAAATCTAATACAATAATTTTTTCTAACGAAGTGGTTCTTGTCGACATAAAAAGCCTCCTTAGTTTTATTACCTATATTGTAGCAGAAAACCACGAAATTTACCTTAAATATTTATAAAATTTGTTCGGATTTTTATTAAATTTTCTCATTTTTTATGTGTTCTTTTTTCTATTCCAAAAAGAACACTCAGCGACGTCCATCCCGTGGATTCTTCCCTTATTTAATATTTCTTCACTTGGACATAGTCAATATGATGTCCGAATGTTTTGTGCAAAATGAAGTCTGCTCTGACTTTTGTTGGTAAAATGTATTCCTTTAAATTTTTCAAATTCGTTTTTTTCCATACATCTTTTGCCATAGCGATGGCTTCTTCTCGGTCTCCAATCGCAAACTGGTAATAAAAATTATCAGGCTGAGTTTTTGCTCGTTCCATTAATAATTCAAAACGTTCTAAATACCATTTTTCAATCAGACTTTCTTCGGCATCCACATAAATCGACCAGTCAAAGAAATCACTCACGTAAATTTCTCGATTCGGTGGTAATTGTAATACATTAATTCCTTCCACGATTAAAATATCAGGTGGATAAATGACTTGTTTTTCATTTGGAATAATGTCATAAATTTCATGAGAATATACGGGCGCTTCAACAGCTTCTTCTCCTGTTTTAATATCTAATAGGAAATTCACTAATGATTCCATATCATAACTTTCTGGGAATCCTTTGCGATGTAAAATTCCTTTTTCAACTAAATGTTTCGTTGGCCATAAAAATCCATCTGTTGTCATCAATTCAACAACTAACTCTGGATATTTTTGTTGGAGCATTGTTTGCATTAAACGAGCCGTTGTACTTTTCCCAACCGCCACGCTTCCTGAAACGCCAATAATAAACGGCACTTTCTTTTTCGGTTGTTTTAAGAAATATTGTTCTTGTTCATGAATTTGCCCATGTTTTTGATAATAAATATCAAAGTAATCTAATAAGGGCGCATATACTTCTTGTACGTCAATTAATGAAATTCTATCATTCAATGATGTTAAATGTTCTAATTCGTGTAATGTTAATGCCAAGTGATGAGCGTTTTGATATTGTTTCCATTCATCTCGGCTAATATGATAATACGTCGATGTGTCTGTCACAACGATTCTCTCCTTTTGTTGAATTCCTTTTTCTTGCGTATTTTACCATAGTTTTTTTAGGATGACTAACGATTGGGTCTTTAAATTTCCTTTAAATCCTCGCTTGTTCGTTTACACGTCTAGTGGTTTTTAGTATGATAAATATGAGAAATTATGAAGGAGTTTTATCATGGAACATACAACAGCTTCCGGAATGGGACAGTCTACCGGAAAAGTCATTTTAATGGGGGAACATGCAGTTGTTCATCATCAACCTGCTATTGCCATTCCTTTTTCCGGCGTTTCGGTTCAAGCAGAGATTCAACCAAGCACTCATCCATTAAGCATTCATTGCGACTTTTATAGTGGATTAGCCTATGAAATGCCGGAAGTGTTAAAAAGTTTAAAATTTACGATCCATGAAGCATTGAATCAAATCGAACAACTTCGGCCTGAACTAGGCATTACACCCACTACTCGTTCATATTGGAATAATGGAAAAGTGGAAAAAGGAGAAGCATCCTTCGTACAAGCACCTTCAATTGAGATTACGATTACTTCTTCGATTCCTGCAGAACGTGGCATGGGATCAAGCGCAGCGGTTGCTGTTGCGGTAGTGAGAGGATTATTTGATTATTATACAGTTCCATTAAGCGACACCTTATTATTCGACATTGTACAAGCTTCTGAAAAAATTGCTCACGGTAATCCAAGCGGGATTGATACAGCAACGACTAGTGGAAAGGAAGCCATATTTTTTATAAAAGGGGAAGCTTTACAACCTCTTTCTATTCAGCTAAAAGGAACTTTAATTGTGGCAGATACGGGGATTACAGGTCAAACACTCAAAGCGGTTCAATCTGTACAAGAAAAATTACAACAAAATCCCCTTTCTACTCAAGAAATCATTGAAGAAATCGGAGAATTAGTCCACACTGCTAAGGATTGCCTGTCCCAAGGAGATATTCAGACATTAGGAAGTCTTTTGACTCAAAACCATGCACTTCTTCAACTATTAGAAGTATCAAACGAAACTTTAGACCATCTTGTTCAAACCGCTCTTAAAAATGGAGCCATTGGTGCAAAAATGACAGGTGGTGGACTTGGTGGCTGTATGATTGCTCTTGCAGCAAGACTTGAAGATGCACAAAAGATTGCGGAAGCTTTACAACAAGCTGGAGCTGTACAAACATGGACACATTCATTTTCAAATGAATAAACACAAAAGGAGCTTATATGAAAACAACAGGAATTGCACGTGCACATACGAATATTGCACTCATTAAATATTGGGGGAAAAAGGATAAAGCATTATTTCTTCCAATGAATAGCAGCTTATCCCTCACATTAGAGGCTTTTTATACGGATACAAAAATTACTTTAGACGAAACTTTAGAAAAAGATGAATTTTATCTAAATCATGTTTTGCAACAAGAAGCCGAAACAGAAAAAATTTCAAAATTTTTAGATTTATTCCGTATTCCTGCTAAGGAAACACGATTTGCACGTATTGAAAGCTATAACTTTGTTCCTACTGCAGCTGGTTTAGCAAGTTCTGCTTCAGCTTTTGCAGCTTTAGCAGGAGCAATGCATCAAGCAATGGGATGGAATTTATCGAGAAGTGAATTATCGACTTACGCTCGTCGTGGCAGCGGAAGCTCTACGAGAAGTTTATTTGGTGGCTTTGTTGAGTGGAATCAAGGAACAAATTCAGAAGATAGTATGGCGATTCCGATTGACGATGCTTCTTGGGATATTGGCATGCTCATCGTTGTTGTCAATGGTGCAGCTAAAAAAATCTCCAGCCGTGTTGGAATGGAACAAACAGTTGCCACTTCTCCTTTCTATCCGGCATGGGTAGAAAGTGCGAAAACGGATTTAGAAGAAATTAAAACAGCCATTCAAGAGAAAAACTTTACTCGAATGGGAGAAATTGCTGAATTTAATGGTATGAAGATGCATGCAACGATGCTTGCAAGTCAACCTCCATTTTGTTATTTTGAACCAGATAGTCTGATTGCTCAGCAACAAGTCGTTTACTTACGTGAAGTATTAGGAATTCCTGCTTATTACACAATGGATGCTGGTCCGAATGTAAAAGTTCTTTGCAAAGCAAGTGATTTAGACAAAGTTCGTCAACATTTCGAACAATATTTTGCTTCTGAAAAACTCATTTCCTCTCTTCCAGGAGAAGCCATGAGAACTTTAACAGAAGAAGAATGGCAAGAAAGCATTCAACATTTCAATCAAAAAGGAAAATAACTATGAATATTCAAGCTACCGCTCCTGGAAAATTATTTATCGCTGGTGAATATGCAGTCGTTACTCCGGGACAACCAGCACTTATTGCAGCTGTCAATCGCTATTTAACCGTTGACTTAACTCCTTCTCTTGAAGAAATTGGAACGATTTATTCGACTCAACAACCGGATTTGACACTTCATTGGAAAAGAGAACAAGAACTTTTACAAATCATCGAAGAAAATCATCCATTTACCTTAATGACTACTGCGATTGAAGTTGCTGAAACTTATGCGAAACAACGAAACTATTGGAATGAAGAACTCTATCATTTAAAAGTGACAAGCCAATTAGATGATGTTCACTCGAATATTAAATTTGGGCTTGGATCTAGTGGAGCTGTCGTTGCTGCGACCATTGACGCCATTTTACAGTGGCATCATGTTCCTGTTGAACCACTACTCGTTTATAAATTAGCAGCTATTTCAAATACTCTTCTCGGCAGTAATGGTTCCTTAGGAGATATTGCTTCCAGCGCCTTTGGTGGCATCATTTTATATCAGCGAATCGATGCAACATGGATCAAAGAACAATTGCAACAGTATTCTATATCAGAAGTTGTCAACAAAGAATGGACAGGCTTAGTCATTCAGCCAGTATCTTTACCAACCTCTCTAAAAATGCTTGTAGGATGGACAAAGGAAAAGGCCGACACTTCTGCATTCGTATCATCCGTTACACATACAAGAACACAAGCGGAAAAAGATGCATATTATCAACAATTTTTAAAACAAAACACAACGATTCTTGAGCAGATAACAACTGCTTTAGAAAACGAAGCTACAGAAGCATTTCTACAAGGAATTACGGATAATCGAACTCTCTTATTAGACTTTGCTAAAGAGATGAATATCATCCTCGAAACTCCATCTCTTACAAAACTTTGCCAAATTGCACTTCAAGAAAACGCAAGTGCCAAAACTTCTGGAGCTGGCGGAGGCGATTGTGGAATTTGCTTTATTACAAAACCTCAACAAGAAGAAGCCATTACGACCCAATGGGAAAAAGCTGGTATTCTTCCACTAAACTTAGAAATAGCCCCTACAAAAGGTGCTATTAGAAAGGAGCTCTCATGACACAAGCCTATACACAACAAATGAAAAGAAAAGATGAACATGTGGGACATGCGACTCAACAATATCAATCACAGTCGCATTTAGAATTACGACAAACTCGATTTGTCCATCATCCTCTATCTGAAATGGCTATAGATGAAGTTTCTCTTCAAACAAAAATGGCAGGCTTCACTTTAGAAACTCCATTTTTCATTAATGCGATTACTGGTGGAAGTCCTAGAACGACTCTCATTAATCAACGACTAGCGCAATTGGCGCATGAAACAGGAATTGCGATGGCAACGGGATCGATGAGTATCGCCATGAAAGATCCTTCAACTGCAGAAAGTTTTACCATTATTCGAAAAGAAAATCCTAATGGAATTGTATTGGCAAATTTAGGAGCCCATTATACGGTTGAATCTGCTAAAAAAGCGATTGATCTCATTGAAGCAAATGGCATTCAAATCCATGTGAATACATTACAAGAATTAGTGATGCCTGAAGGAGATCGCTCTTTCCATCATTGGTTAAAAAATATTGAGGAAATCGTCTCTCATGTAGACGTTCCTGTTATTGTTAAAGAAGTTGGATTTGGATTTAGCAGAGAAGCCATGCAAGAACTGATCAATATCGGAGTTCAAACGATTGATATTAGTGGACGTGGAGGCACAAATTTTGCAGCTATAGAAAATGCTCGAAGAGAAGATGATTTATTTGCTGAATTAGACGACTGGGGACAAACAACGGTTCAGTCCTTAGTAGAAGGCTATGATTTACCTTGTGAACTGATTGCTTCGGGGGGCATTCATTCACCATTAGATATCGTAAAATGTCTCGCTTTAGGAGCAAGTGCTGTAGGAATGTCTGGAGAATTTTTACACTTAATTCGCTCACAAGACTCCCTACCAACAGCCATTCAAACCGTTAAAGACTGGAAGAGTCAATTGAAAAATATTTACACCCTATTAGGCGTTTCAAAAACAGAAGCATTACGCCAAACAGACATCATTCTTCCACACACAACCGCCCACTGGTGCAACGCCCGCCACATAGATTGGACAACCTTCGCAAATAGAAGTAAAAACAAATAGAAAAACAAAAAACGAAAATTCGAGACCTAGGCTTGAATTTTAGCCATGAGACCGAAGGCTGCTGGCGTCCGTTGCTACTTCAAAAAGTAAATAGAAAAACAAAAAATTGTCATAATAGCACAAGCAACCAAAACCGCAATAGCGGTTTTAGTTGCCGGAAAATTCGAGACCTTAGGCTCGAATTTTAACCATGAGACCGAAGGCTGCTGGCGTCCGTTGCTATTTCATAACAATTTTTTGTTTTTCTATTCTACGACACAAATAAGAAATGAATGATTCTTAACAGATAGGCGAATAATCCGACAATTAACAAGCAAATCATCACCACATGCAAATAAACTCCAACCATCGAAGTATTTACAAACGACTGAACCGCATTTACTTTCGAAAAAATCAAAATATAAATCAAACCTATCCAAAATCCCAAACTCAATAGGCGTTTCATAAACTCTCCTTCATTCAGGGATTACTTCATTACAAAATATTGTAAAAATAAACTAGTTACTCCTACTACAAACCAAGTTGCCAAACCTGTAGCAATCGGTTTAGCTCCTGCTTCACGGAAACTCTTAAACGATACTTGGCAACCAATACCAGCTAATGCCATTGCCATTAACCAATTAGAAGCTAATTTTGCATATGGGATAAATGCTTTAGGGAAAATTCCTACACTTGTCACAACAGATGCCACTAAAAACCATAAAATAAACATCGGGAAAATTTTCTTCCAATTCACAGATTCTCCAGATTTCTTTTGACGTCTTGCTTCAATAAGTGACAAAATTAAGCAAGCTGGTAAAATCATTAACGCACGTGTTAATTTTACAATCGTAGCAATATCTCCAGCTCCACTACTATAACTATAACCAGCAGCGACTACGCTGGAAGTATCATTAATCGCTGTTCCTGCGAACAATCCAAATTGTGCATCTGTCATTTGTAACACATGTCCTAAAAATGGGAATAAGAACACAGCAATAATATTAAATAAGAAAATCGTTGAAATCGACAAAGCAATTTCTTCATCATCTGCTTCAATAATAGGAGAAGCTGCTGCAATTGCAGAACCTCCACAAATGGCTGTCCCAAATCCTACTAATGTTCGTAGATGATTAGATAAGCCTAACCATTTCCCCACAAGAGCTGCTGTTAAGAAAGCTGCCACAATCGTAACAAGCGTTACTTGTAAAGACTCTAATCCTGTTTGTTGAACTTGGGCAAATGACATTGTAAACCCTAATGCAATAATCGAATAATGTAATAATTTTTTAGCGGAATAATTAATTCCTGGTTTAAAATCACTTGGTAATGTATAGAAATTACTGACTAATATCCCAAAAATAATCGCAAATACCGCACTTCCAATAACCGGCATTACGTCTCCTAAAAGAACAGCTAATACTGCTAATCCAAAAGTTAATAAAATTCCTTTACTTCGTTGAACCCATTGTTCCATTTTTTTCCATCCTTTCAAAAATGATTACAAATAAATATATCACGTTCTCTGTCTTTTTCTGTGAACAATTGTTACTCTTCTATAAATTGTTGTAATTGATTCGATAAGGCTGCAAATTCTTCAATCGTTAATGTTTCTGCTCGACGATTTGGTTCAATCGAAACAGAGTCCAAAGCTTCTTGGATTTGTTCTTTTGTTAGTTTACCTGGCACATAAGCTTTAACCAAATTATTCCATAATGTTTTTCTACGTTGGACAAAACTATTTTTTACTAAATCAAAGAAGAAAGCTTCATCTTTAACTGTTACTAATGGTCCTTCTCTACGTTCCAATACTAAAATAGCTGAATCTACATTTGGTGCTGGATTAAAAACTGTTTTAGGAACAATAAATCCAATTTTAGCATGGCACCAATATTGAATCGCTACTGTTAATGATCCATAAGCTTTTGAATTTGGTTGAGCAGTCATTCTCTCTGCCACTTCTTTTTGCATCATCATCGAAAATCCATCGATTGGTAAACCTGATTCTAAGAGATTCATAATAATCGGTGTCGTAATATAATACGGCAAGTTTGCAACGACTAGTAATCTTTCCTCCACATTGAAGTGTTCTTTAATCACTGTTTCTAAATCAACTTTTAAAATATCTTCATGAATCACAGTAACATTATCATGATCGGATAAAGTATCTTCTAAGACTGGAATTAATCGCCCATCAATTTCAAACGCTAATACTTTTTTAGCAGCTCTTGCTAAGCGTTGCGTTAATGCACCAATTCCTGGTCCAATTTCAATGACATTTGTTTCTTTGTTAACATCTGCCACATCTAATATTTTTGTTAAAATATTCGGTTCAATCAAAAAGTTTTGCCCTAAACTCTTCTTCACTTTAATGCCATGGCGTTCCATAATTTCACGTGTTCGAGTCGGTGTGGCAATATCTTTTTCAAACATCTTTTTAACTCCTTTCTTGTACAATTTGTACCGCATTTCGTAATTGTTGCTCTGAAATGCCAAATAATTTCAATCGTTTCGTTAATTGCTTTCCATTTGTATGTCCAATGCGTAATTCTTTAGACACTTCTTTTCTTAAATAAGACGAATGAGGATAGCCAATCAATCCTAATTCTAAAATCACAGATTGAGAAATTTCTTCTTGAAGATTTGCTACTGGTTTATACACATGCTCCAATGCTTTTTGAATACTTTCGTTGCTAGCATGTTCCACTCCAAGACTTTTATGATTCGTTTTACGAACCGCTTCTTCTCTTTCAATAAAAGCATGACTAACTGTCGGAATCGCTTCTTGAATAATCGAACGAATTCTTTGTCCTGGATAATCTGGATCTGTAAATACAATAACTTCTCGAATTTCACTTGCTTTTTTAATTAAAGCAAGTGTTTCGTCATCAATAGCTGAACCATTCGTTTCAATCGTTTCAATTTCTGGAAAAACTTCCTTTAATCGACGAGTGTCATCTCGCCCTTCCACTACTATAATTGGATTCATTTTAATCCTCTTTCTTCAAATCGAAATAACTTCATCGCATTTGCGGTCGATGCTTTAGCAATTTCTTCCCAAGCCATTTCTCTTTCCTTAGCAATTGTTTCAACAACATAACGAGTATAACCTGTTTCGTTTCTCTTTCCACGATAAGGAACAGGTGCTAAATAAGGGGCATCTGTTTCCACTAAAAAACGATCTAGTGGAACGATTTTTGCACACTCACGAACTTGAGGAGCATTTTTAAACGTCACCACTCCACTAAAAGAAATATGCATCCCTAAATCTAAGAAACGTTTCATATATTCCACGTCACCATTATAACTATGCATAATTCCGCCGATATCTCGAATATCTTCTTCTTTTAAAATACGATAGCAATCTTCTGTCGCATCACGATTATGAATGACAATCGGTAATTTCATTTCCTTTGCAATGGCAATTTGGCGACGAAATACTCGTTCTTGTTCTTCAGGTGTAGAGTCATCCCAGTAATAGTCTAATCCCATTTCTCCCATTGCCACTACTTTTGGATGAGTTAATTGTGTGATCAATTTTTTCTCAATTTCTGGTGTATAGGCATGTGCTTCTACCGGATGCCATCCTACAATCGCCACTACTTCTTCAAACGTTTCACTTAATTGGAGAGCTTTTTCAATCGTTGGTGTGTCAAATCCGACAACCGCAAAACGTGTAACGGCTAATTCTTTTGCACGCTTAATAACATCTGCTTCTTCGCCTTCGAATTGCTCTACATTTAAATGTGTATGTGTGTCAAAAATCATTTTGAATTCTCCTACTGAGTCCTATCTAGTTGCTCCATTTAAAAATGGATTATTTGTAATTTCATCTTGTAACGTTGTTGGCTCACCATGTCCTGGGAAAACAACTGTATTTCCTGGTAAAGGTAATAAATAACGTTCGATTCCTTCCATTAATGTCATATGACTACCATATGAAAAGTCACTACGCCCTACGCTCCCTTTGAATAAAACATCTCCTCCAATCACAAATCCATTATCTTTGAAGATAAAAACTGTACTACCTGGAGAATGTCCTGGAATTAACGCTAATTCAGGCTCAAAACTTCCAATTTTCCATTTTCCTAATTCTGCTGGATAGTATCCGTCAGCAGGTTCTACCGTAATATTTTCGTTTGAATATAATGAACGATTGAAATCTGTATTTGTTAAAAATTCTTTTTCAATTTCATTCATATACATTGGAATATTGTAGGCTTTTCTTAATTCGTCCACTGCTCCAATGTGGTCTCCATGCGCATGTGTTAACAAAATCGCAATTGGTTTCAATCCTTCTTCTTCAATTAATTCTTTAATATCCTCTGCTTGTGCACCTGGATCGAAAATTAATGTTTCTTTATTTTCATCAATTAAAAAATAAACGTTCTCTTGTAAACGTCCTACTGTTAAACTTAATAATTCCATTGAAATTCCTCTTTTCTGATTCATAGTCTACTATAGTTTAGATGCTTTTATGCTTTTTTACAAGTCATGAGGTTATGAAATGCCTTTTTTAATAAACAAGCTATCAACATTTTCCTCTAACAATAAAAGGTATACCCGATTTCTCGAATATACCTTTTAAAAGATAAATTATGCATTCATTTGTTTTATAAAACCAATTGCTTTGTCGGCTGCTAACATGACTGGAATTCCCACTAACATGACTACAATTTCACCAACAAAAGTTTCAAAGTAGCTTAACCAAAATGGTAATTCTAATACAAGTTTTAACTCAATCGCTACTAAGAAAATCATCACACTAAATACAATGGATAATAATAACATTTTACCTTTTAAATCTTTTGCAAATCGGAACACGAATGAACCAATCACTAAAGATAAAATAGAATGGCCTAAACCAAAAACTAAATCATACACTCCTAAACCAGAGCTAGACATAAAAATAGTATTGGCTAAAATAACACCCGCAATAATCCCGTACCCATATTTTTTATCAAAGACAAATAAATGGTTTAACATTTCTGAAATACGGAATTGGATATTCCCAAAGGACATAAAGGCAAATACTGTTGTAATCACCACATATAATGCTGCTACAATCGCGTTGACAATCAACACTTTTACATTTTTTTTTTCATTTCTTTTCCTCCTAGTTTTTTGAATCGAGGGATGGTTGCGAACCTCGAGCGTTCAAAACGCCAGGAACAATTATACTATAAACTTCCTCAAAATACTAGGAATATCCTGGACGCCCTTTGACAGAACAAGAATTCAAACAAAACTCATAAATTTCCAGGACAACTACGCAATAGGTCCTAATAAAATATTTGCCCATGCATCATGGAGTGATTCTTGATCAGATGGTTGGAATAAGCCAGCTAATACATCACGATATAAGCGTGAAAGTTCTGTTGTATTGTAATAAGAACTTCCTCCACTAGCACGTACAATTTCTTCCACTGCTTTTTTCGATACTTCAACCGAACGATTCTTAATCGAAGATAAACGTGGTAACCAAATAAAGCTATATTCTTCGCTTGATTCCAATGTTTGACTTAATTCATTAATTTGCGGTTGAATGCCATCTAAAATAATCGCTGCTTCTGCAATTCTCCAACGAATATTTTTATCTTGAGAGTATGGCGCATCATTCGATACAGAATGACGAGTTTTTACCGTTTCAATTCCGATTTCTAACGCACGTTTTCCAATACCATGGTAAGTAGCGGCTAATAAAATTTCAAAATAAGCAAAAATACCGAAAACTACTGGATCAAAGCTTGGGCCAGGAGCTACTTTTGTTAAAATTTGCTCTTTTGCAGCATAAATCCCTTTTAATTCAACAGTGTTTGATTGAGTTGCTTTCATTCCTAATGTATTCCAATCATCTTTTACCTCAAAAGTGTCTGCATCAGGTGTTAAATAAGCAAAGACTGACAATGGAGATTCTCCAGAAGTGTCTGACCCAAATGAAACTAATTTATCGCAATATTTTCCCATCGATAAGAAAACTTTCTTTCCATAAAAACGATAGCCTCCATCTTCTTGTGGCTCCGCTTTTGAAATAGACCCAAATAACACTCGGTCATTACTTGGTTCAGAAATACCAAACGCTAATAACTTCCCATCAGCAGCATCTCGTAAAATTTGCTCACCCTTCTTATTGCCAAATCGAACCATATGTTTGGCTAATCCAACAATAATTTGGTGCATATTAATCCCAAGCGCTGTTCCTGGCGCTGCCATTGCTAATCTAGTTTGTTCTTGGGCGATTTCTTGAAGAGATAAGCCATATCCCCCATATTCTTTTGGCACAAAAGTTTTATAATACCCTACTTCTTTTAATGCCTCATAATCTTCCTTTGGCCACGCATTTTCCAAATCATATTGCGCTGCTCTTTGATGAATTTGTTCGAGTAATTCCTCTGATAAAAACATAAAATCTCTCCTATAAAATCATGATTACACTTTAAGTATACGGCAATATTCCTCTTGTTACAATGAAGAAAGCTTGCATCTTTCTTAAGGATTTCTTTCCAAATTTCTACAAGAATTTTCTTATAATCCTGTCTCTTATACACATCTGACGCTGCCGACGACCTAACACAGGTG
>CAMYBO010000021.1 GCA_947254045.1 uncultured Granulicatella sp.
ATGTTGTAACGTATCAAAATAACATTCATATTGATGAAATTCTCTTTCTAATCTTGAAGCTAATTCCTTTATATCATTTGTATTAAAGTACATTAACACTCCTTCAATAATGAATAAATAATCTCCTTTTGGAAATTGTTCTTTAACAATTTGAATCCATTTATCATCTAATATCGAGTCAGCAATCATTTGTGAAGTAGCTGTTTCTTCAAAAAACTCTTGTCTTAATGTAATGACATCTAAAAAGTCTACACTAAAAAATGGAATATCTTCTGCTCCAATTCTTCCTTGCCTATCATCTAAACCACAACCTAATTGAATGATAACTGGATGTTCATGAGTCTTTATGAAATTCTTGCAGCAATCATCAAAATATTTCGTTCTTAAACAAATTCCGATTCGATCAAAAAAAGAAACCTTTACCATTGATGGAACTTGCTTCATCATTTCTTCGGCTTTTTGATCAATAAACAACCGATTCTTTTGTTCTCCTTCTAACACTTTTGCTTGTAGTGTCATTAGCATCGTTTTAGAAACTTTATTTTCAAATAATTCTCCCATTCTATCAGCTCCTATTTTTAGGTATACCTAAACCTCGTCTCATTATACTCTTTTCTTTTTCTATTTTCAATACCCTTATAACACAAAAAACCTGCAAGTAATTTCTTACTCACAGGATTTAAACTACATTCTTTGATTAAATTTCTAATAGCTATTCTCTTCAACTGCTTGATTTTTAACAATTTTTACAATACGGCTTGTACCTAAACGGCTCGCACCTAATGAGATGAATTTTTCTGCATCTTCTAAGCTAGAAATGCCACCTGCAGCTTTAATTTTCACAGAAGGTCCTACATGTTCTTTCATTAAAGCAACTGCTTCAAATGTAGCTCCACCTGTTGAAAATCCAGTAGATGTTTTGATATACTCTGCCCCTGCACGTGTCACTACTTTACATAATTCAATCAATTCTTCTGTTGTCAATAAACAAATCTCCACAATGACTTTCAAGATTCTTCCTTGACAAGCTTCATGAATTTGACGAATTTCTTCTTCTACTAAGTCGAAGTGTTTATTTTTTACATCTGTAATATTGATGACCATATCGATCTCACTTGCGCCATTAGCAACTGCATCTTTTGTTTCAAAAACTTTGACACTTGTTGTTGAATATCCATTAGGGAATCCAATAACCGTACAAATTGGTAATTTACCTTCGACATATTCTGCTGCTTGTTTTACATAGCTAGCAGGAATACAAGCTGAAGCTGTACCATAATGAATGGCATCATCTAAAATTTGTTGAATTTCTTCCCATGTAGCATTTTGTGTTAATAAGGTATGATCAACGGTTGCTAAAATTTCTTTTAATTCCATTTGCTTCACCTTTCCTTATGCGTTTTGACGGTCTTGTGCAATTAAGTTACGTAAAGCTTGTACGGCAACTGTAATTGCTGCTTCTGTATCATGAACGATTGGATTTTCTAATCCTGCAGCATTTCTTTCTTGATTTCCAACTACTAAGAATGTTGAACCAACTCTTACTCCTAAATGACTAGCTACTACAAATAAAGCTGCTGATTCCATTTCTGAAGCTTTTACTTTTAGACGTTTCCAAGCTTCCCATTTTTGTTGTAATTCATAGCTTACTGGCATTACTTCTGGTTCATGTTGACCATAGAATGAATCTTTACATTGAACAATACCGGCATGAGTTGTATACCCTAATTTTTTTCCTGCTTGTAATAATGCTGTTACAACATCATAGTTCGCAACGGCTGGGAACTCGATTGGCGCATATTCACGAGTTGTTCCTTCTGTACGAATTGCACCTGTAGCAATCACGATATCGCCACCTTTTACATCGATATCAATTCCTCCACAAGTTCCAACACGAACGAATGTGTCTGCACCACTTCTTACTAATTCTTCTAAAGCAATAGAAGCGGATGGTCCACCAATCCCTGTTGAAGTCACACTAACTTTTTCTCCATCTAAGTATCCTGTATATGTAACATATTCACGGTTATCTGCAACTAATTTTGCATCTTCAAAATGCTCTGCAATTTTCGCACAACGTTTAGGATCTCCTGGTAAAATAACGTATTTACCTACATCTCCTTTACGAATGTTTAAATGATATTGTAATCCTTCTTCTGAATAATTTTGCATCTCTCTTCCTCCTTTTAGGTATCCTATGAATACCTTAACTGTAAGATTATACCATATTTTTATACTTTTTGAAAACGTTCGCTAAAAAATCAAAAAGAAAAGACTTCCTATAGTAGTATGCGTAAAAGCAGCCACATTTGTGGCTACTTTTACTAGGAAACTTCGAGACCTAGGCTCGAAGTTTAGCAATGAGACTCGCTTTAGCGAGGTTGCTTGCGTCCTTTACTACTATTGGGAAAGTCAATTTCTAACTTTTAAGCTTCTGTTGTTTCTTCCACGGTACCTTCTGAAACAATTCCTTCCACTACTCCTTCAGTAGCTTCAACGAATTCTTCAGTTTGAACTGGTGTAGAAGTGCTTGTTTCCATATTACGGTAACGAGCCATACCTGTACCAGCAGGAATAATCTTACCGATGATAACATTTTCCTTAAGTCCAAGTAAGTGGTCTTTCTTACCACGAATAGATGCGTCTGTTAACACACGAGTAGTTTCTTGGAATGAAGCTGCAGATAAGAAACTGTTTGTTTCTAATGAAGCTTTTGTAATACCAAGTAATACTGGACGTGCAGTCGCTGGAACTTCACCATTCATAATGGCAGAACGGTTACGTTCAGTAAAGTCTGCGATATCTAATAATGTTCCTGGTAAAATGTCAGTTGAACCTGGATCCATTACACGAACTTTACGTAACATTTGACGAACCATTACCTCAACGTGTTTATCGCCGATTTCTACCCCTTGCATACGGTATACTTTTTGTACTTCACGTAATAAGTAGTTTTCAACTGATAATACATCACGAACACGTAATAATTCTTTTGGATCGATAGAACCAGATGTTAATGGTTCACCACGATGGATTGCTTGTCCTTCTTCAACATTTAAGCGAGCTGTAAATGGAACAGTATACGTACGTGTATCTGTTGCACCTTTAATTGTGATTTCTTTTGTACGGCTTCCCGCATTTTCATCAATCGATACAACTTCACCTGTTACTTCTGTAATAGTCGCTCCTCCTTTAGGGTTACGAGCTTCGAAGATTTCTTGAATACGAGGTAAACCTTGAGTAATATCGTCTCCGGCTACCCCACCGGTATGGAAGGTACGCATTGTTAACTGCGTACCAGGTTCCCCGATAGATTGAGCGGCAATTGTACCTACTGCTTCCCCTACTTCTACTTCTGAACCTGTTGCTAAGTTACGTCCATAACAATGTTTACATACACCATGTTTAGTATCACATGTAAATGCAGAACGAATTGTTACTTCTTCAATACCAGCGTCAATGATTTTACGAGCAATATCTTCTGTAATTAATTCATTGTGTCCAACAAATACTTCACCAGTTACTGGATCTTTTACAGAACGTTGTGCATAACGTCCAATCATACGTTCTTCTAATGTTTCAATCATTTCATTTCCTTCACGGATAGCTGAAATTGTTAAACCACGATCTGATCCACAGTCTGTTTCACGGATAATTACGTCTTGAGCTACGTCTACTAAACGACGAGTTAAGTAACCTGAGTCGGCTGTCTTCAAGGCAGTATCCGTCATCCCTTTACGGGCACCGTGAGTTGATAAGAACATCTCCATAACCGTTAAACCTTCACGGAAGTTTGATGTTACTGGTAATTCCATAATCTTACCATTAGGAGCTGCCATCAATCCACGCATCCCCGCTAACTGAGTAAAGTTAGAGATGTTACCACGGGCTCCAGAGTCACTCATCATGAAGATTGGATTACGAGTACCAAGTGTTTTCGTTAATGCACTTTGGATTTCATCTTTTGCAGCATTCCATGTTTCGATAACACGTTCATATCTTTCATCATCTGTAATTAAACCACGACGGAATAATTTAGAGATTTCATCAACTTGATTATGTGCATCAGAAAGAATTGTTTTCTTATTATCTGCAACAGAAATATCTGCAATCCCTACTGTTAAACCAGCACGAGTTGAATATTTATATCCTAAGTCTTTCATACGGTCTAACATCATTGATGTTTCTGTGATGTGGAAACGTTTGAAGACTTCCGCAATGATTTGACCTAAGTTTTTCTTCTTGAATGGTAAAACGATTGGTTGTTTTGCAATTTCTTCCTTAATATTTGAACCTGGTTCTAAGAAGTATTTATCTGGAGTAGCTACTTCTAAGTTTTCCATTGAAGGTTCATTTAAGTAAGGGAATTCGTCAGGCATAATTTCGTTGAATAATAATTTACCAACTGTCGTTACTAACATGCGTTCTTTTTGCCATTCTGTAAATGGTTTATGAGGAAGCGCACTTGCGTGAATTGCAATACGGCTGTGTAAATGAACATATCCATTTTGATATGCTAACATTGCTTCGTTCATGTCTTTGAAGTACATACCTTCTCCAACACGACCTTCTTGTTCTAATGTTAAGTAATAGTTTCCTAAAACCATGTCTTGAGATGGAGTTACTACTGGTTTTCCATCTTTAGGGTTTAAGATATTTTGTGCCGCTAACATTAATAAACGAGCTTCTGCTTGAGCTTCTTGTGAAAGTGGCACGTGAACCGCCATTTGGTCTCCGTCGAAGTCGGCATTATAGGCCTCACATACTAATGGGTGAAGACGAATTGCACGACCTTCTACTAGAGTTGGTTCGAATGCTTGAATACCTAATCTGTGAAGAGTAGGTGCTCGGTTTAATAGAACTGGGTGTTCACGAATCACTTCTTCTAACACTGCCCAAATATCATCGTCTAAACGTTCAATTTTACGTTTTGCACTCTTAATATTTCCAGCAATTTCACGTTCTACTAATTCTTTCATGACAAATGGTTTGAATAATTCAATTGCCATTTCTTTTGGTAAACCACATTGATACATCTTCAAGTTTGGTCCTACTACGATTACAGAACGTCCTGAGTAGTCTACACGTTTACCAAGTAAGTTTTGACGGAAACGACCTTGTTTCCCTTTAAGCATATGACTTAATGATTTCAATGGACGGTTACCTGGTCCAGTTACTGGACGACCACGACGACCATTATCAATTAAAGCATCTACCGCTTCTTGTAACATACGTTTTTCATTTTGAACGATGATACGTGGAGCATTTAATTCTAATAAACGTTTTAGACGATTATTACGGTTAATGACACGACGATATAAATCATTTAAGTCACTTGTTGCAAAACGTCCACCTTCTAATTGAACCATTGGACGTAAATCTGGTGGGATAACTGGAATAACATCCATTACCATCCAACCTGGTTTATTTCCTGATTCACGGAAAGCATCTAAAATATCTAAACGACGAATTGCACGAGTACGTTTTTGTCCTTGAGCTGTTTTTAATTCTTCTTTTAATTCTGCAATTTCAGCTTCTAAGTCAACGTTGTTTAATAATTCTTGAACAGCTTCAGCACCCATTGCTGCGTGGAAACGAGTTCCGAATTCCATACGTTTTTCACGGTATTCACGTTCACTTAATAATTGTTTTTTCATCAATGTTGTGTCACCAGCATCGATAACAACATAGCTTGCAAAATAAATGATTTCTTCCAACGCACGAGGACTCATGTCTAACACAAGTCCCATACGGCTAGGAATACCTTTAAAGTACCAAACATGTGATACTGGCGCAGCTAATTCGATATGTCCCATACGTTCACGACGAACTTTTGAGCGAGTTACTTCAACGCCACAGCGATCACACACTTTTCCTTTATTGTTAATTTTCTTTAATTTACCACATGAACATTCTAAATCTTTTGTTGGTCCAAAAATCTTTTCACAGTATAGACCATCACGTTCTGGTTTTAAAGTACGGTAGTTAATTGTTTCTGGTTTGGTTACTTCACCATATGACCATTCACGAATCTTATCAGGAGACGCTAAACCAATTTGCATACTTTCAAAATTATTTACATCTATCAAGGGGCCAACCTCCCTCTTCTTTGGAATTGCCCTACGATTCCAATAGTTATTCTTAGTCTAAAGTTTCTTCTGTATCTTCTGAAGCTTCAATTTCTTCAGTTTCTTCTACTGCTGATTCAACTGTTTCTGTTTTTTCTCCAGAAAGTTCAGCAATACGGTCAGAATATTCATTTAACTTACGTGTTTTTTCGCTCATTTTTTCAACATCATTGAAATTCATACGAGCATCATCGTCCATGTCCTCTAACTTAATTTCTTCATCATTCTCGTCTAATACTTTCATATCAAGACCTAATGCTTGTAATTCTTTTACTAATACACGGAATGATTCAGGTACACCTGGTTTAGAAATTTGTTGACCTTTCACGATTGATTCGTAAGTTTTCACACGACCAACAACGTCATCTGATTTGTATGTCAAGATTTCTTGTAATGTGTATGCAGCACCATATGCTTCTAGCGCCCATACCTCCATCTCTCCGAAACGTTGTCCACCAAATTGAGCTTTACCTCCAAGAGGTTGTTGAGTTACTAATGAGTATGGTCCAATTGAACGAGCATGAAGTTTGTCATCAACCATGTGGGCAAGTTTAATCATGTACATTATCCCTACTGATACACGGTTATCAAATGGTTCACCTGTACGTCCATCATATAAAATTGTTTTCGCATCACGAGCCATACCTGCTTCTGCAACTGTTCCCCAAACATCTTCATCTTGCGCACCATCAAATACTGGTGTTGCAATGTAAATGCCTAATTCACGAGCTGCCATTCCTAAGTGTAACTCTAATACTTGTCCAATGTTCATACGTGATGGTACCCCTAATGGGTTTAACATGATGTCAACTGGTGTTCCATCTGGTAAGAATGGCATATCTTCTTCCGGCATAATACGAGAAACTACCCCTTTATTACCGTGACGTCCGGCCATCTTATCCCCTTCATTAATTTTACGTTTTTGAACAATGTATACACGAACTAATTTGTTTACTCCTGGCGCTAATTCATCTCCTGCTGCACGAGTGAATACACGTACATCACGAACGATACCGCCACCTCCGTGAGGAACACGTAATGAAGTATCACGTACTTCACGAGCTTTTTCACCGAAGATTGCATGTAATAGACGTTCTTCTGGTGATTGTTCTGTTAATCCTTTAGGAGTTACTTTACCAACTAAGATATCCCCATCTTTAACTTCCGCACCGATACGGATAATTCCGTTTTCGTCAAGGTTCTTCAATGCATCTTCCCCAACGTTTGGAATTTCACGGGTAATTTCTTCTGGTCCTAATTTTGTATCACGAGCTTCTGAATCGTAGTCATCAATATGAATTGAAGTATATACGTCATCTTTCACAAGACGTTCGCTCATGATAACAGCATCTTCATAGTTGTATCCTTCCCAAGTCATGAATGCTACTAAAACGTTTTGTCCTAATGCTAATTCACCTTGTTCCATTGAAGGACCGTCTGCTAAGATTTCACCAACATCTACTTTATCGCCTTTTGAAACGATTGGACGTTGGTTATAACACATACCAGCATTTGAACCATGGAATTTAGTAATATTATATTGGTCTAATGAGCCATCTGCTGTACGAATACGTACTTGGTTTGCATCTACAAATTCTACGATACCTTCACGTTTACATAATAAAGCTACCCCAGAGTCATGCGCAGATACATATTCCATACCAGTACCAATAAATGGTGCTTTTGGATTTAATAATGGAACTGCTTGACGTTGCATGTTGGCACCCATCAAAGCACGGTTTGAGTCGTCGTTTTCTAAGAATGGGATACATGCTGTCGCAACGGCAACTACTTGTTTTGGAGATACGTCCATGTAGTCAACACGTTCTACAGGAACTTCTAAGTTTTCTGATACGTAACGAGCCATTACTACATCATTTACAAAGCTTCCGTCTTCATTTAATGGAGAGTTTGCTTGCGCTACTACATAACGGTCTTCTTCGTCCGCTGTTAAGTAGTCAATCTTATCTGTTACTTTATGAGTTTTCCAGTCTACACGACGGTATGGAGTTTCTATAAATCCATATTTATTAATTTTAGCGTATGTTGATAAACTGTTGATCAAACCGATGTTTGGTCCCTCAGGAGTTTCAATCGGACACATACGACCATAGTGAGAATAGTGTACGTCACGAACTTCATATCCGGCACGGTCACGAGTCAAACCACCAGGTCCTAAGGCTGATAGACGACGTTTGTGAGTTAATTCTCCTAATGGGTTTGTTTGGTCCATGAATTGAGATAATTGAGATGAACCAAAGAATTCTTTAATCGCTGCTACTACAGGACGAATATTTACTAATTGTTGTGGCGTTACTGTTGCTACATCTTGGATAGACATACGTTCACGAACCACACGTTCCATACGAGATAAACCGATACGGAATTGATTTTGTAATAATTCACCTACTGAACGAATACGACGGTTTCCTAAATGGTCGATATCGTCTGTTGAGCCGATTCCTTCATATAAGTTTAAGAAGTAGCTGATTGTCGCTAAAACGTCAGCTGCTGTTACACATTTAATTTCATCTGGAATATTCGCATTTCCGATTACTTTAATCACTTTTTCAGGATCTTGTGGTGAATACACTTGAACTGATTGAATAGTTACAGGTTCTTGGATAACCCCTTCACTTGAAGGATATAATGTAAATAAGTTTGCTCCTGCCTCTAATGCTTGAGCTACTTTTTCCATAATTTCTTTTTCAAGAACTGTTCCTGCTTCAACAACGATTTCTCCTGTTTCAGGATGTACGATGTTTTCAGCAATTGTTTGATTTAATAAGCGTGTTTTTAAGTTTAATTTTTTGTTTACTTTATAACGACCTACTGCCGCAAAATCATAACGACGTGGATCAAAGAAACGAGCTGTTAATAAGTTACGTGAACTTTCAGCTGTTTTTGGTTCACCTGGACGTAGACGGTCATAAATATCTTTTAAGGCTTCTTCTGTACGTGATTCATCCATACGTTTATGAACATCTTTATCTAATGTTAAACGTAATGTTTCACTTTCACCGAAGATTTCTAAAATTGTGTCATCTGATTCAAAACCTAACGCACGAACTAATACTGTTAATGGAATTTTACGAGTACGGTCAATACGTACATATGAAATGTCTTTTGAATCTGATTCATATTCTAACCATGCACCACGGTTAGGAATTAATGTAGCGCCATATAACGCTTTACCATTTTTATCTGGGCGGTCATGGAAGTATGAACCTGGTGAACGCACTAATTGAGATACAATAACACGTTCTGCACCATTAATGATAAATGTACCCATTTCTGTCATTAATGGGAAATCTCCAAAGAAGACTTCTTGGTCTTTTACTTCTCCAGTTTCTTTATTCACTAAACGCATTTTTACATAAATTGGTGCTGCATAATTTGCGTCGTGATTTCTTGCTTCTGAAAGATTATATTTTGGAGCATGTAATTCATAATCTAAGAATTCTAATGATAAATTACCTGTATGGTCTTCGATTGGTGAGATGTCTTTAAACATTTCACGAATCCCTTCATCTAAGAACCATTGGTAAGAATCAGTTTGAATTTCAATTAGATTTGGTAATTCTAATACTTCACTGATTCGTGCATAACTTCTACGCACACGGTGTTTACCGTATTTCACATCATGATGTGCCAACTCTTCCACCCCTATATCATAATTTTATGAATAAATATTACAAATTTATTACATTGTTAAATTTTCGTAACAAATGCCGCCTGTCAGTCGTTTTTGAACAAAAAAAAACCAAAAGAATTTCTTTATCCCTTATTAAAAAGAGTGCTCATTCTTTTGTTTTCCCTAATATTCACGGGATTTCTGGACAATATTTCAGTATCCCGCAAGACTATAGTTACACTTATTGCGTTACATTATTTTAGCGTGAAATTGGCGTTTTGTCAAGGTTTTGAAAGACTTTCTTTGCGTGTTTACAAGAAAGTGCATACATTTTTTCATTGACGTTTATACATCATAAAAGTAAGCAGAAAAACACTTTTTGTTTGCGCGGTCTCCAGTAGCCTCGCTAACATAAAATTTTTCTTTCATCTTTTAGCCAGTACGTTCTATTCTTTCAAATTATTAAACCATTATTCTATTCTCATATAACCAAAAACGCCTAAATCTTTTCATCGATTTAGACGTTTTCCATCAATATATTATACTGTAAAATCAGACATATTCTTTGTAACAACTTCTCCACTTGGTAGACGTAGTTCAATAGTTCCATCCATATTAAAGATAACACTATCTAATCCTAATCCGTATCTTGCAGCGAATTTTGAAATTTTCTCTTGCACTGGTTCTACTGCTGGCGCTTCTTCTAGTCCTGGTTCAAGCATAGGATCTACTCCTACGTTCCCTTCTGGATTCAACATTCCATGATCTGTTGAATTTTCTGGTTTCACAGGTTTTTTATTTGGTTTTGGAGGCTCTGGTAAAGAATCTGCTGGTTTATTTTCTGTTAGTTGGTTTTCAACTTTTCCAGTAGGCACTTCTGCATTTCCAGATGGTTTATTTTCAATATTTCCTTGAGGTGCTTCTCCTGTAAAATCTGCCATATTCTTTTTAACGACTTTTCCACTTGGTAAACGTAATTCAATCGTTCCATCCATATTGAAAATGACACTATCTAATCCTAATCCGTATCTTGCAGCAAATTTTGCAATTTTTTCTTGTACTGAATCCACTGCTGGTGCTTCTTCACCTTTATCTACAGGCTTAGAAGTTTCTTCTGTTTCATGTCCTTTAAATTGTGATAAAACTCCAGGTTTTTCTGTTTGATTATTTTTTCTAAAATCGGAACTTCTACAATATAAGACGATTGATTATCTAAATAAGCATTTGCCATGAAAGTTACTGGGATTTTATTTCCTGCTGTCATCGTAGTTCCTTGATTTAATTTTGGAATAGGGATTTGAATTTCACCCATTTTGTAGTTGTTTTCTAAGTACGCATTTCCATGAAATTCATCAAATACTCTGACTAAAGCATCAGTCCCATTTGGTACTGCATATTGAGGTTTCACTCTTAAATAAGTATCCCCCGCATGGAATGGATAGAAAATCGTATGACTTGCCATATTGTAAGCTAATGAAGATGGAACGGTAAATGTTCCTTCATAATTTACTTCTGGATAATCTTTTGATGTAATCGTGTATTTAAACGTTTCGCCTGGTAAATATTGTTTATCTAATTCAAAATTAGCAATATTCCCGACACCTTCACCGAACACTTTTCCAGATAATTTTTCAATCGTTTTTCCATCTGGAGTGGTCAATTTCACTATCATATTTGTTCCTAATTTTTTCTCTAATACTGGTGAGAAACTGAAGGATACACGTTTTTGTCCATTTGCTAATGTAAAGTTTTGGTTGTTAAATGTATTATTTTTCAATAATTTTATAACACTGGCTAATTCTTCCCCTGTATAAACTTTATTCCCTTCTTTTTTAGCAACTCCTTCTTCTGGTTTGAAGAGTTCATAATTACTATGAGAGTGTCCAATTCCTACCGGTTTATGTTCATCAATTGGCTCTGCATGATGATGGTCTCCGTGTGGATAAAGAATGGCATTTTTTTCTTTATTGACTACAATACTTTCACGTTTTACACCGTATTGTTTCATAATACCAGCAATTTTTTCTTCGATTTTTTTATCTAACTCACTCATTTCTGCAGGTTTCGTTGCATCATCATGGTGATGTTCCTCTTTAGGAGCCGTTGCAATCCCATTATAGCGTGCTTTTGCTACTTCTAAATGTTCTTTTGGAATTAAATTTTCCCATTTTGTATGAACTAATTGTTCAAATGGAATCACATGAATATCTTTCATATTTCCATTATGCGCTACTAATAAATTTTCTCCTGATGTACCAATAATATGATTTCCATCAAATAAAAATCCGTCACTTGTTCTATAATGAATTCCGGCAAATTGTTTTTCTTTTGGCTGTGTAGTTGGATCTTCAGTGTTTGGTTTTGTTGCACTTCCTCCTGTTAAACCATGTAGTTCCTTTTCTACCTTTTCAACTTTTCCAATCGTTGATGTAACAGTATCATGCTGTGTGCTTTCAGGATTCACTTGATTTTTATAAATAAAATGGTAGTGGTCGCCATGGCGAACTACATAACCTTCTGCTGTTTCACTTACAATATCTTTCTTGTCAAATACATACCCATCATGGTCATGATCATCGTGTTCACTTTCGTGGTCGTGATGTTCAGCAGTTACTACAGGATTTCCTTCTTTATCTTTATAAATATAATGGAAATGGTCTCCATGACGAACGATATACCCTGTTTCTGTTTCGCTAACAACATCTTTTTTATCAAAAACATAACCATCTTCTACTTCTTCATGATGTTCATGCGCTACTGAATTTGTAACCATTGTTGTAGCAAGTGTTTGTTGCGCATTATTTTTATAAATAAAGTGGAAGTGATCTCCATGGCGAACAACATATCCCATTTCATTTTCTTCTACAATGTCATTGGGATTAAAGACATATCCGTCATCTGCAGAACTAATGGCTTTCGTAGTAGAAGTTTTTTGTTCATAAATAGCATCTGCTGGTGGAGCTCCGTATACAAAATGGTAGTGATCTCCATGTTTTTTTAAGTATCCATTTTCGAATACTTCTCCCACAATTGTTTTTGGTTTGTTTTCTTTTACTTCTTCAGCAATTTTCTCAAATTTTGCTAAATCAACTTTTGAAATTTCTGTTATTGTCGTTTCTGATTCTGTTTGCTGACTTGTATTTTGAGTATTAAACAGTGAACAACCTCCCAATAAAACAAGGCTTGCACTTCCAATTAATAATGACTTTTTATGAATTTTCATTCCATCTTCATCTCCTATAAAACGTAATATTTACGTTTTATAGCTTTACTACCCTTTTCTTCTTCTGTCAATATTTTTTTGAGGGCAAAATAAAAGAAAGCAGAAAAATACTTTTTGTTTGCGTGGTCGCCATGAGGTCTCTTGGCTAAAAATTGAGCCTTGGTTTCTATTGCTTTCGCTACAAAAATATTT
>CAMYBO010000022.1 GCA_947254045.1 uncultured Granulicatella sp.
TTTGAAAGGGGTTTAATAAACTGCTTAAAATGTGCACTTAATTAAGTTTAAATAATTTTAAATTCTAATAGAAATAGTACGAAACAAAACTTAAATTATGCTATAATAGAGCAGTGAATATTAAAAGATGGATGTGAATACATGATTAACAAAAGAAAGAATCGTCCTATAAAGAAAAAATCACATATTCCATTTCGATTAAATTTATTATTTTTTATCGTGTTTTTTTCATTTATGGCATTAATCGGACGATTGGCGTATGTTCAATTAGTCAAGGGGGATGATTTCATCGCCTTAGTGAAACGTACAGAAACTTCTACTGCAAAAAAAGCAGTTCCAAGGGGTTCTATTTATGATAGTAAAGGAAAAGTTTTAGTAGGAAATAAACCAAAATTAGCAGTGAACTATACACGTTCTTCAGATGCAACAACGAAAAGTATGTTGGAAACTGCAAAAAAATTAACAGAATTTATTACAGTAGATACAAGTAAATTAAGAGACCGAGATTTAAAAGATTATTGGTTTGCGACTCATCCAGATGAAGCGAGCAAGTTATTAACTGCAGAAGAGAAAAAGAAAGCTTCAAAAGAAGGATTATCAAATAGTAAAACATATGAAATGCAATTAAAGCATATAACGGATGATCAAATTAATTATTCAGATAGTGAAAAACAAGCGATTGCTATTTTTACGAAGATGAATACTGCCTATGCCTTATCAACTATTACGATTAAAAATGATTCTGTAACAGAACAAGAAGTTGCTCGTATTAGTGAACGTCTTGGAGAATTAAAAGGAATTGATATCGATTCAGATTGGGATCGTGAATATCCAATGGGAGATATGTTGAAAACAATTCTAGGTTCAGTATCTTCTGAAACAACAGGTTTACCTTCTGATCGAGTTCGTTCTTTATTAACACAAGGGTATTCATTAAATGACCGTGTAGGAACTAGTTATTTAGAAGAACAATATGAATCTGTTTTAAGTGGAACAAAAACAGTCGTTCAAAGTCAAACAAATAATCGTGGGGAAGTGGTTAACCATGAAGAACGTTATGGTGGAAAAGCTGGTTCGAACTTAGTGATGACAATTGATACAGATTTCCAAAAAAAATTAGAAGAAATTGTTACTAAAGCTGTCGAAGGGTTATCAGATGCCACAGCTGACCGAGTATATGTTGTAGCAATGAATCCAAAATCAGGAGACATTTTAGGAATTACTGGTAAAAAGAAAAAGTATAATGAAAGTTATCAAGCAACTGGAATTGAAGATGATGCCTTAGGTGCTATTAATGGAGCCTTTGGGATGGGGTCTGCTGTAAAAGCAGCAACGGTTATTTCTGGTTATATGGATGGAGTTATTACAAGAGAAGATAATACAATCGTCGATGAACCAATCGAGTTTGAAGCGTCTGAGCCAAAAAGTTCGGTATTCAACCGTAATGGTAGTATTCCATTAACGGATTTAGATGCGATTGAGCGTTCTTCAAACGTTTATATGATTAAGTTAGCCATGAGAATGGGCGGACAATATGAATATAAAAAAGGTGGAAAATTAAATATTAATCTTAACGTATTTGATAAATTACGTGAGTATTATGCTCAATTTGGTTTAGGGGTACGTACTGGAATTGATTTACCTAATGAAGGAAAAGGATATAATGGTGGTACAGGTGCTGCCTTCTCTGCACTGGACTTTGCGTTCGGTCAGTTTGACTTATATACGCCATTACAATTAGCTCAATATATGGCTACTATTGCCAATGGTGGTACACGTATTGCTCCTCGTTTAGTAAAAGAAATTCATACAACTGGAAAAGATGGAGGAATTGGCGATTTAGAGACAGTTGTTCCAACAAAAATTATGAATTCTCTCCAAGTAGAAGCAGGATTAATTGATCATATTAAAGAGGGATTATATCGTGTAACTCATGGAGCAAACGGAACTTCAGCATATACGTTTAGAAATTATACGCCTTCTGTTTCTGGTAAAACAGGTACAGTAGAAGCGTTCTACGGTGGACCATTACCACAATTTAAACAAAAAGAAGTAGAAAATTCGACATTTGCTTCTTATGCTCCTTCTGATAATCCTGAAATTGTTGTATCAGTAGTTGCACCATATTTTTCAAATGGGATTCCTGCAGACTTTGCAGCTGGAATTACAAAACAAGTGTATGATGCATACTTCCACCAAGAAAGTTCGACTTCATCAACAAATTCTACAACTGCTAATGGACAAACAAATACTCAAGCAGGAAATCGTCCAGCACAACAAGCAGCGAATGCACAAGTCCGACAAAATACTCAAGCTGCAACAGTACAACAACAACAAAATACGACTGTTCCTGTAGCTCCAGTAAGAAGACAAGGACAATAATCAATAAAAAAGGTTTTTGAGGT
The DNA here is from genome assembly GCA_947254045.1 of uncultured Granulicatella sp. Lineage (GTDB taxonomy): Bacteria > Bacillota > Bacilli > Lactobacillales > Aerococcaceae > Granulicatella. The sequence continues at coordinate 2,406 of CAMYBO010000022.1, forward strand.
TTCAAAAGCCTTTTTTTATTGCTAAATTGAATAGACAAGATATAATACTATTAAGGAGGCGTGATTATGAATGATTTTACAGAAGTAACCGTAAAAAAAGAAGTGAAGTATAAAGGTGGTATTTTTACAGTTGAACACCATGTAGTGTCTCTTCCAAATGGAAAACAATCAACGAGAGACATCGTATTGCATAATGGAGCAGTAGCAGTTCTAGTAGTTCACGAAGGAAAGATTTTATTAGTTCGTCAATATCGCAAAGCTATTGAAGCTCACACATTAGAAATTCCAGCAGGAAAATTAGATCATGATGGAGAAAGCCCATTAGAAGCAGCAAAAAGAGAGTTAGAAGAAGAAGCGCAATTAAGTGCTACTGAATGGAAAAAAGTAGTAGATTTAGTACCGACTCCAGGATATTGTAATGAAAAAATTCATTTGTATGAAGCAAAAGGAATTCAGCAGTTAACAGATGCAGCACCATTAGATGAAGATGAATTTGTATCCATTGAATGGATTCCAGTGGAAGAAGTGATTCAGAAAATCCATCATGGAGAAATCACGGATGCCAAAACAATTATTGCTGTTCAATATATAGCATTGCATCAATAGGAGAAAATATGTCAAAAGAACCATTATTAACACGAAAAGCTTTGAGAGAACATGTTGTAGAGCAAAGAAGGTCTCAAGATAATGAGGAATATGAATTTAATGAATCTCCAGTTTCTAAAAAGCCATTTTTAGAAAGATATAATCGCTTCTTAACTATTTGGATGATTGCGATGATTGTACTCATTATTGTAGCAATTGGTGTTCAAATCTTCTTATAATGGATTGTTGTGCTGAATGCTAGGTTAGGGCTAGACAATTCATAAGAGCTTTGATAAAATAACATATATATTTAAAGACATTGATGGAAAAGGGTTATAGAAAATTTCATTATTAGGGAGAAAGGTCAGCGACTGAAAGCCTTTCATGAAAATCTACAACTTTTCACTTCCGAAGTCGCCATTGGGATTCGATAGATGAATAATGGATCGGTTCGTTACCGTTAATAACGCCGAGGGCCTGCAATGCAGGAATGAGGGTGGTACCGCGATAAATTTCGTCCCTTACAATTTTTAGGAATTGTAAGGGACTTTTTTGTTTATGAAAATGATTTATAGGAGGAAATAAAATGAATTTAGCAGAAATGAAACAACAATTTGATGCGATTCGTCAAGATGTATTAGATGCATTAGAAACAGTTCAAACGTTAAAAGAAGTTGAACAAATTCGTGTGCAACAATTAGGGAAAAAAGGACCTATTACGGAAGTTCTAAAAAATATTAAAAATATCGTTCCAGAAGAACGTCCACAAGTGGGAGCGTTAGCGAACGAATTACGTAGTGTAATTGAAGAAAAAATTGCCAGTATTAAAGCTGATTTAGAAGCAAAAGCATTGGTGGAATCTTTACGTAAAGAAACAATCGATGTTACAATGCCTGGGCGTCCAATGACTGTAGGAACAAAACATGTATTAAGTCACGTGAGTGATGAAGTAGAAGATTTCTTCATTGGATTAGGATACCAAGTTGTAGAAGGTCCAGAAGTAGAATCAGACCACTATAACTTTGAAATGATGAACTTACCAAAAGATCATCCAGCTCGTGATATGCAAGATACATTTTATATTACACCAGAGTATTTATTACGTACGCAAACTTCACCAGTTCAAGCACGAACAATGGAAAAACATGATTTTTCTAAAGGACCATTAAAAATGATTAGTCCAGGACGTGTATTTAGACGTGATAATGATGATGCAACTCACTCACATCAATTCTATCAAATTGAAGGATTAGTAATTGATAAACATATTACAATGGCGGACTTAAAAGGGACATTAGCTGCATTTGCCAAAGAATTATTTGGTCAAGAACGTGAAGTTCGTTTACGTCCAAGTTACTTCCCATTTACAGAACCTTCTCTAGAAGTAGATATTAGCTGTTTCAAATGTGGTGGACAAGGCTGTTCAATTTGTAAAGGAACAGGTTGGATTGAAATTTTAGGTTCAGGGATGGTTCATCCAAACGTATTAGAAGCTGCTGGAGTAGATTCAAGCGTTTATGGTGGCTTTGCCTTTGGATTAGGACAAGACCGTATTGCAATGTTGAAATATGGAATCGAAGATATTCGTTCACTTTATACGAATGATGTTCGTTTCTTAAATCAATTCACGAAGTAAGGAGAAGAGAATATGAAATTATCGTATGAATGGTTAAATGAATATTTAGATTTAAGTTCAATTACTCCTCAAGAATTAGGGGAAAAAATGTCACGTACTGGGATTGAGGTAGATAGTGTATCTGTTCCAGGAGAAGGATTAAGTGGATTAGTTGTAGGTCGTGCATTAGAAGTGGTAGATCATCCAGATTCAGATCATCTTCATGTTGTAACTGTAGATGTTGCTGAAGAAGAACCATTACAAATCGTTTGTGGTGCACCAAATATTGCTAAAGGGCAAAAAATTATCGTAGCGACTCATGGAGCACGTATTGCTGGTGGTCATAAAATTAAACGTGGAAAATTAAGAGGAGTCGTATCTCAAGGGATGATTTGTTCTCTTCAAGAGTTAGGATTACCTTCTTCATTAGTACCAAAAGAATATGAACAAGGCATTTACGTATTTGAAGATGATGCGATTGAAGTTGGAATGGATGCTGTTAAAGCATTAGCGTTAGATAGTGCGATTGTGGAATTAGACATTACGGCTAACCGTGCAGATGCTTTAAGCATGAGAGGTTCTGTTCATGAAATTGGTGCCATTTATAATTTAGAAAATACATTAACACCAGATGAATTTTTAGAAGGTGGTTCGTCTTCATTAGATCCATGGATGACAGTATCTGTTGAAGATGAAGTAGATGCTCCAGCTTATCATTTACAAATTATTAAAAATGTTACTGTAAAACCAAGTCCACAATGGATGCAAAATCGATTAATCGCTTCAGGTGTTCGTCCAATTAATAATATCGTTGACGTTACAAATTATGTTTTAATGGAATATGGACAACCGTTACATGCATTTGACTATGATCGTTTAAATTCAAAACAAATTCATGTTCGTCGTGCAAAAGAGGGTGAAACATTAGTAACATTAGATGGTGTTGAACGTACATTAAGTAATGAAATTGTTATTACAGATGGAGAAAAACCAGTTGCCTTAGCTGGTGTAATGGGAGGATTAGATTCAGAAATTATTGAAACTACAACAACTGTTGCATTAGAATCAGCATTATTTAATCCAAAATCTATTCGTTTAGCTTCTCAAAAACATAATTTAAGAAGTGAATCAAGTAGCCGTTTTGAAAAAGGAATTAATAAAGCGACTATTTTACAAGCCGGTAAGAGAGCTGCAGCATTAATTGCTGAATTAGGAGATGGTGAACTAGTTGAAGGAGTAGCTTCTGCTCAATCACTAACATTAGAGTTACCAGTAGTTTCTATTTCATTAGAACGCTTAAACCATGTTTTAGGAACTAGCCTTTCAACAGAAGAGGTATTACAAGTATTTAAACAATTAGCTTATCCAACAAAAGAAGAACAAGGAGTATTCCATGTAACAGTGCCTTCATGGAGATTTGATATTTCGATTGAAGCAGATTTAGTCGAAGAAGTAGGACGTATTTATGGATATGATAAAATTCCTTCAACATTACCGACAACTGCAAGTACTCAAGGTGGATTAAATGAGAAACAACGTTTTGTACGTTGGACTCGTCAATTTATGCAAGGAGCTGGTTTATCACAAGCGTATTCTTATGCATTAACAACTCCTGAAAAATCTCATTGGTTTACAGTAGAAGAAAGACCAAGTATTCGTTTAGACTTACCAATGAGTGAAGAGAGAAGTGAGTTAAGACAATCAATGCTACCAAGCTTGCTTGAGGCATTACAATATAATGTCGCTCGTTCTCAACAAAATGTTCGTTTATTTGAAGTTGGGAAAGTATTCTCTATTGGTAAAAATGGTTCTGAAGATTTCAAAGAAAGAGAAGTTATTGGAGCAGCAGTAACTGGTGAATGGGGACATGCTTCATGGCAATCACCAGCACAACCTGTTGATTTCTTCACATTAAAAGGAGTATTAGAAGCTTATTTTGCAGAATTGAACTGTAATGATCGTATTCGTTTTGTTGCAACAGATGCAATTCAACAATTACATCCAGGACAAACAGCTTATATTTATTTAGGTGAAGAATTAGTTGGATTTATTGGAAAAATTCATCCAGTGATTCAAAAAGAATTAGATTTATCAGATACATTTGTATTTGAATTATTAGTGGAACCTTTATTAGCAGAAGGTTTACAAGAACGTGTGATTCAATCTGTACCAAAATTCCCATCAATGACACGTGATATTGCGTTATTAGTTCCTGTTACAATGGCACATGCAACATTAGAGTCAGTGATTAAAGAAAATGCAGGTCAATATTTACAATCAGTTACCTTATTTGATGTGTATAAAGGGGAACATGTACAAGAAGGTTACCAATCATTAGCTTATTCGATTCGTTTCTTAAATAAAGAAGCTACTTTACAAGAGGAAGAAATTAAAGAAGCAATGGATCGTATCCAAACAGCATTAGTTGCGTTAGAGAATGTAACCATTCGTTAAGGCGCTATGGAATAAAAGAATTTCCTTACGTAGTAAGGTCGCCAGCAGCCTCGCAAAGGCGAGGCTCATGGTTAAAATTCGAGCCTCGGTATCGAATTTTCCCTACAAAAAAAGCCAGAAATTTTCTGGCTTTTTTGCTTTTACTACGAAGAAAATTCTTTTATTCCGCCGCATGTAACGTTTAAAATAAAAAAACTTTCCTTCGTAATGAGGAAAGTTTTTTCTATTTATTCATGCGGATGCGGTATGTCGATTGTTTCGTTTCTTTCCCACATTGGAATGCTGCACATTACAACTAGGAAAATGAATGCTGATTGAATCCAGAATATTGCTAAGTCGAAAATTCCGTGAACCGCAACTACAACTAAAAATGAAACATATAATCCAACAATTGGACGTTTTTGAGGTTGACGACTCATTTCAAGTAAACTACGAACAGGTTTGATACTAGCAATTGCTAATAATAAAGTACCAATATATCCATAACTTAAAATCGTATCAATATAAATACTATGTGCATGTTCATGATAAATGGCACCGATTCGTTGATAGCTATGCATATACGTTAATGGCCCTTCACCGAAAAATGGATTTTGTTTGAAAAGTGTAAATCCAGCATTCCAAATGGAAATACGTTCATCCATGGACGAATCTAATGTTCCCATTCGAACTCCAATATCATTTGAAAATAGAAAGAATAATCCAATAATAAAGACGCCAACACTTAACCAAAATGCTCGAGAACTTTTAATTGTTGTAAATAAATAGATAATAGCTCCACAAATAATTGCTGGGAAAGCTGTTCTATTTTGAGTAAAGTTCAAACCGAATAAATTGATAAAGCAAGCGATAATACAGATGACTTTCCATTTCCAATTTTTGGTCGTTGTGAAAAGGTAAAAACCAATCATAATACAGAAACAACAAATGATTCCGTAATAATTTGGATTAAAGAATGTAACCTCAGCACGATTTTGATGCCAGACTTGCATATTTGGTGCTAAAAATGCATAGTTAAATTTATGAACAATTTCAAAATGTTCTAAAAAGGCAAATAGCGCTGCAAATATACTTCCTAATAATATCGTCTGTAATACAATGTGGAAAAAGTCTTGATTAATCCGTTTCTGGTAATAAACAAAGAATATGGCAAACCATAAAAATAAAATGGAAGCTGCAACTCCTAGTAAATTTCCACTAACTGCTGAGATAATTGTGCTATAGGCAATAAACGTTAATAACACTGGATAATTCAGTAGTTGTCTTAAAATATGTTTCATTTTTCCAGTAAAGATTAGTAGGATAAAATAAAACAAGAACAATGATAAAAACAAGTAAAACGGCAAGAAGATGCTGACAATCATTAAATAGAGTGCCAAATCTTGGTTTGGGAATCGCTTGATTTTATCAAGGATATACATTAGTTTCATAATAATTCCTTTCTAAAAATGAGAATGCTCTCAAATGAATGGTATGATATCTGACTTATTTTACCATTTTTCATTGAAATGGGAAACATTTTTAAGCAGATTATAACTTTTCTCATAAAAAACATAGGCACGTGAGCAACATAGAAGACAAAAAACTTATGATAATGATATGATAATTGTACATTAAATCGTATAGATAGTTTAAATAAAGATGAAAGAGGAAAAAAACATGAGAGAATACGATATTATTGCAATTGGTGGAGGAAGCGGCGGTAGTGCTACGATGAATCGTGCAGCCATGCATGGAGCAAAGGCAGCCGTTATTGAAGGGAATATCATTGGGGGAACTTGTGTAAACGTTGGGTGTGTTCCTAAAAAAGTAATGTGGTATGGAGCTTTAGTTTCGGAAATACTTAAAAATTATGCATCAGATTATGGATATATCATTGGAGAAACTTCATTTGATTTCAAAAAATTAAGAAAAAATCGTCAAGCTTACATTGAACGTTCACGTCAATCTTTTTCAAACAACTTCAATAGAAATGGAATTGACTATATCGAAGGATATGCTCGTTTTGTAGATAAAAATACAGTAGAAGTAAATGGTGAACAGATTCGTGCAAAACATATTGTCATTGCGACTGGTTCATATGCTTTTGTTCCCAATATTCCAGGTAGTGAACTTGGTGGAACTTCTGATGATGTGTTTGCATGGGAAGAATTACCAGAATCAGTATCAATTATTGGAGCAGGATATATTGCTGTTGAATTAGCAGGAGTTTTACATGGATTAGGCGTAAAAACTGATTTATTCGTTCGTAAAGGTGGCCCGTTAAGAGGATTTGACCAAGGCATTGTTGAAGTGTTAGTGGAAGAAATGAAAAAAAATGGTCAACCATTACATACACATAAAGTTCCTCAAAAATTAGAAAAATTAGACAATGGAGATATTCAAATTCATTTTGAAGATGGTACAACTCATACAAGTCAAAAAGTTATTTGGGCAGTTGGACGTAAAGCGAATGTTAGTCAATTAAATTTAGAAGCAGCAGGAGTGGCTTTGAATGAACGTGGATTTATTCAAGTAGATGAATATCAAAATACAACAACACCTGGTATTTATGCACTTGGAGATGTTTCTGGTGAAAAAGAATTAACACCAGTAGCGGTTAAAGCAGGTAGAACATTATCAGAACGTTTATTCAATGGAAAAACAGATGCAAAAATGGATTATGAATTAATTCCAACAGTTGTATTCTCTCATCCAGCGATTGGATTTATTGGTTTAAGTCAAGAACAAGCGGAAGAAAAATATGGTGCTGGAAATATTAAAGTATATGAATCAAATTTTGCAGGAATATTTTCAGCCATTACAGTTCACCGTCAAATGACAAAATTAAAATTAATTACCTTAGGTGAAGAAGAAAAAATTATTGGCTTACATGGAATTGGTGAAGGCGTTGATGAAATGATTCAAGGTTTCGCAGTTGCACTAAAAATGGGAGCTACAAAAGCAGATTTTGATGCGACAGTAGCAATTCACCCAACAGCTTCAGAAGAATTTGTAACAATGAGATCATGAGAATTTGAAAGATAGGGATGCTTTTGTTTCGGCAAAGGTATCCTTTTTTATTGACATGATATTAGTTGAAGAATGAAGGAATTGAGTGTAAGAATAAAATATGATAAAATGTATTTACGAAACGTATTTACAAAGAGGTGATTTATATGGCGAGGACTCAACCTGTTAATTTTAGAGCGGATGTGGCTTTTTACCAACAAACAAAAGAAATTTTAGCAGATGAAAAGATATCCTTATCAGATGTTTTCAATGCAGCACTTCGTAAAATTGCAACGGGTGTAATTGATCCCCAAGAGTTTGTAACTAGTGATTTGCAGGAGACACAATATCAAGTTGCTTTTGAAGATTTGAAAAAGGAAATACTGATTGGTCATCAAGAAATTGAGCAAGATAAGTTAACATCTTTAGCAGACGTGAGAAAGGAATTTGGACTTGGATAATTATAAAACTTATCATGTTTCTTTTACAGATCAAGCGAAAAAAGATTTGAGAGGAATTCACGAGTATATTGTGTTAAATTTTTATAGTCAACAATCTGCTGATAGTAAGATTGATCTCATTCTAACGGCACTAGAAATGTTAGAAACTTTTCCGGAAATTTGTCCTTTAGTATCGAGTCGTGGTTATGGTGAATTAACAGATGATGGAAAACGTTATCGATATATGCCAATTGAACATTACGTAGCTTTTTATTATATTGAGAAAAATGAAGTATATATTTCCAGAATTTTAAGTTCCAAACAAAATTGGGCTAAATTATTCAATAAGTAGATTTAATTCTTAATGAAGTAACAATATAAATTTTGATAGCCAGGAGCATGTTATTTTGACATGCTCCTAAAAGATTTTGTGCTAGATTGGATGGAAAAAAGTAACCTTATTTTGTTGATATGATATTAGTTGAAGAATGAAGGAATTGAATGTATGATGAATTGTCATAAGATTTTAGGAGGAAAAGAAGTGAAAAAATACGAATATTTAATTTTTGATTTAGATAATACAATTTTTGATTTTTTGGGAGCAGAAGACTATGCTTTATCTCGTATTAGCCAAGAAGATGGATTAGAGTTTACCCCAGAAGTTTTAGAAGTTTACCGTACAATGAATAAAGGTTTATGGGAACAATACGAACAAGGAGAAATTTCTCAAACTTATTTGAATGAAGAAAGATTTGTTCGTTGGTTTGCATATTATGGAATTCAGGTAGATGGAAGTGTTTGTGAGAAAAAATTCCGTCACTATTTAGCAGAAGCGAATACGATGATGCCAGATGCATTAGATATTATTCATGAATTAAAGAAAGACTTTGTCATGGTTGCAGCTACAAATGGGATTGAAGGAACTCAATTATTACGTTTGAAAAAAGCAGGCTTAGAAAACTTTTTTGAAAAATTATTTATTTCTGAAGTGGTGGGATATCGTAAGCCAAGTAAAAAGTTTTTTGAAGCTGTTGTAGATCAAACAGAAGGAATGACGATTGAGAATGCCTTGATGATTGGAGATAGTTTTAAGGCGGATATTTATGGAGCAAGCCGTATTGGAATGGATAGTTGTTGGTATATGGAAAATCCAGAACGACCAACTGAGCCTGAAGAATTGTTGGCTGTGGAGCCAACGTATCAGATTAAGCATTTATCCGAACTGAATAAGATAGTTTTTTAATGGATTTATTTATAGTAGCATTAGGACGCAAGCAGTCACCTAGCGGTCTCATTTTGCTACTGCGAAAATTCTTGTATCGGTTATCTGATAAAGTAATACAAAACAAAAGGGATAAAATCATCGTTCCATAAAACGTGATTTTATCCCTTTTTTATATTTTATGCGGCCGGCGGGACTTGAACCCGCACAGGTATACACCCACTGCCCCCTCAAGACAGCGCGTCTGCCATTCCGCCACGACCGCTCAATGTATGTAATGGTATCAAAGTTTATCTTAGAATGCAAGCATTAAAAATTTTTGGATTCTCATGACTCAGAAGTAGAATCCAACACTAAATTTCCACAGCATCGACTACAACGGAATTTATTAGTATCAATTTTTCTCACACGGTGAAAAGTAACCCCGCAAGACTTGCAAGAATAAATATAACGATAAGGTTCCATCCGTTCTACAAAACGGAGCCCTTCAACTTCACGTAAGAGCAGTTTAAAATCTCTATCTTGGTGTCGATAACCTTCTCCTTCTTGATGTAAGTGATAATGACATAATTCATGTTTAATAACGCCGATTAAGACTTCTTTACCTAGTATCGTTTCAACTTTAGGATTAATCTCAATATTGCCTGTTTTCAAAATATAACGTCCACCACTTGATTTTAAACGAGTATTATAAGTAATTTGATGTTGAAACTCTTTATGAAAGTATTTCTTTGAAATTTCTTGGCATAATTGTTGTAAGTCTATTTCTTTCATCTATACTTCTTCCTTTATTTT
>CAMYBO010000023.1 GCA_947254045.1 uncultured Granulicatella sp.
AGGGTGAAATTTTATGAATATCATATTCAATAATGCAAATTTTAGAAAATTATGGTTTAGTAGTACATTTGCAGGAGCAGCGAGTAATATCATTCAATATGCTTTATCTCTTTATGTATTAGATAAGACAGGTTCAGCAACAGCTTTTGCAAGTATTCTTTCGATTATTATTATTCCTCGAATCTTATTTTCTCCAATTGCAGGAGTGTGGGGAGATCGAGTGAATCGACAAAAAGGTTTAGTTTATACAACACTGATGACGGTTATTACGTTATTGATTTTCGGAATGGGGACTTATGTAACAAGTAATTTATCTCTTGTAGCTATTTATGGATTAGTGATTATTTTAGAATTAGTAGAAGTTTTTCAATCGGGTCCAATGATGAGTATTTTACCTGCGATTGTAGAAGAAAGTCAACTAGCGTTAGCAAATACTTGGATGCAAGTGGATAATGGAATTGTAAATATTATTACCCCATTTGTAGCAGCTTTCATTTATTCGACTTTTTCCATTACAGGTTCTTTATTCATTTCAGGGAGTATTTTATTTTTTACAATGATTGGCTATGCATTTATGAAAATTCCTGAACGTAAAGTTCAAAAACAAATGGATGAGGAGCAATCCGTTGTGAATAGTTTTTGGACAGATTTTAAAGAAGGAATTAAAATTACGTTTGAAATTCCAAATCTTATCATCGTCGTATTGCTTGCGTTATTTATTAACTTTTTAATGTCGCCTATTTTTGGAATTGTCATTACTTACTTTATTAGGGTCACGTTGGAATTTTCGAATACAGAATTTAGTATGTTTCAGTCCTTTGTAGCAGTAGTGAGTATGATTTCACCACTTATTGCGTATCGTTTAATCAAAGACAGTAAAGAACTTGTTCATTTATTATTGAAATATACTGGGGGATTTGTTGTTGGATTATTCGTGGTCATGTGTGGAACAATGGCTCGTGATATTTTTTCACTGAATCAATGGATGTCGTTAGCTGGTATTCTTGTAGGATTTATCCTTGTTTCTGTTTTAGCAACGTATATAAATATTCAATTATCAACGATTTCTGCAAAAATCATACCAGAACAATTTTTAGGAAGAATTGGTACAACATTGGGTATGTTAGCTACGATTTCTGTTCCAATTGGTCAATTAGTTTTTGGGATGTTGTTAGATGTTTCGAATGCTACGGTGTGTTTAGTTGTTTCTATTGTGGGATTAGTGGTATTCTTAATAGTAGCGAATCGTATGTATCAAGATTCTAGTCAGGAGGGGGAAAATGCAATTTAAACAAGAGCAGATGGAGTTTGTCAATCAGCTGCTGTATCCAATGTTAATATTGAAAAAGGATAGAGATGAGGAACGTCCTTCATCGCCTTTAGAAGAGCAATTAGAAGTTATTGTAGAAGAAATGAGACATATAAGTGTTCCGTTGGAACCCTATAAAGATAATATTCTCTATTTCTATAAGGATGATGCTTTACGAATTTTTTTTGTCAATGTAAAAAATGTACTCCTTTATCATTCTTTTGATGAGTATGCTGAAGTTTTACATTCGATGGATGAAGCTCAAATTAAGCAACAATTAATGACCAATATTGTGAAGCAAGATGAAGAAGAGGTAGAAGTAGAAGAAAAAGTTCAGGAGTTATTAGGAAATCAATTTGCTTTTCTAGATTTCTTAAAAAATTTGCCGATTGATGATACTGTACGTTGGAATTACTTTACGATTATGTCGCAGCCGAAAAAGTTTGTAGAAGATTTTATTTCTTTGCATCAAACACTCAAGCCAATTTTTGAAAAAGTGTATGCAGAATATTTACCGATTTTAGAAAAATCTTATACGGAATTTGAAGCTACGATTCATGAGCATCCAACGTTTTTAGCAGAGGCTTTTACTGGAACAAAGGAAATTGAAGAAATTGACTGGACATCAGATGAAATTTCAGTTATTCCAACCTTATTATTATCGGATTTCTTTTTTCAAGATTCTGAACTCTTAATACTAGGGGCAAAATCATTAGAAGTCATTCAACATGTCATCCAAACAAGATTGGATAAACAACAAGAGCGAATTAATGTTTTCAAAAATTTAGGAGATAAAACAAGGTATCAAATTTTCTGCGAGATTGCCAAAGGTACAAAGAGTGTTAAAAAAATTGCGGAACAATTAGGGATTACATCGGCTACAGTTTCGTATCATATTAATGAATTAGTCTTATCGAATTTAGTAGTTCAAGGTTGGAATAAGAAGGATTGTCTAAAAGCCATTCACACCGAATTGATTACAGAAGTGATGAATGGATTAATGGAAGATAGTTTAATGACGAATACTGTAGAGAATGAAGAATAATATGCTATAATAGCAATACAAAAGAATGTATGGAGGGATACACATGAGTGATGTAAAATTAGTAAAACGTAGTGAAGTCGATCAATCGATTACTTGGGATATGACATTATTATATCCAAGTGATGAAGCATATCGTACAACATTAAAGGAAACAGAAGCTCAATTAAAGAGTTTTAAAGAAAAATATGAAGATAAATTAGCAAATTTAGAAGTATTAACTGCTGCTACTGAAGAATATGAAGCATTATATGAAACATTCTACCGTTTATCTCATTATGCAGAATTACCAATGACTGTAGACCGTTTCAATGATACAGTGGTTGAAAATGCGACATTATTTGAGCAATTAGCTAGTGCTTGGGCACAAAATATGAGTTTCTATGATACGGAAATCGTAGGGTTAGACGAAAGTTTATTACGCCAATTTGTGGCAGAAAAACGTCCAGATTTAGCTTATTTTATTGAAAAAATTATTCGTGTTAAAGCTCATACTTTATCCAAAGATGCAGAACAAGTTTTATCAAATATGTCTAGCTTACCAAGTTTCTATCAATTATATGAAGTGACAAAACATGAAGATATGGAATTTGACTCATTTGAAGCAGATGGAAAAACTTATGAAAATAGTTTTGTTTTATATGAAAACTTACATGAAATGGATAATCATACAGAAGTTCGTCGTAATGCAGCGAAAAGTTTCTATAAAACATTAAATCGCTATAAAAATACAGTTGCAAATGAATATATTTCAACGATTAAAAACGAAAAAATGCTTGCAACAATGCGTGGATACGATAGTGTCATTGATTACTTGTTAGACAAACAAGATGGAGATCGTGAATTATATGACCGTCAAATTCGTACATTAATGACAGATTTAGCACCACATATTCAACGTTATATTCGTTTATTAGCAAGAGAACATAATATTCAAGATATGCAATTTGCAGATTGTAAAATCAATTTAGATCCTGAATTTGAAGTAGAGATGTCTATTGAAGAATCTAGAGACTATTTGAAGAAAGCTCTTGGGATTTTAGGGGAAGATTATAAAGCTATGATTGATGAAAGTTACGACAAACGTTGGACTGACTTCCCACAAAATATTGGTAAGAGTACAGGTGGATTCTGTGCGACTGTTCCAAAAGTAGCTAGTTATATTTTATTATCATGGACTGGAAAAATGAATGAAGTATTTGTATTAGCTCATGAATTAGGACATGCGTACCACTTTAAACGTGTTGGAGAAGAGTTAACAATGTTTAATAATGAATGTTCATTATACTTTGTAGAAGCTCCATCAACATGTAACGAAGTCATTGTTTCAAATTATTTATTGAAAAATAGTACAGATGCTCGTTTCAAACGTTGGGTTATTAGTAATATGATTAGTCGTACTTATTTCCATAATATGGTCACTCACTATTTAGAAGCAGTATTCCAAGATCGTATTTACAAAATGGTTGATAACAATGAAATGTTAAATGCAGATGTGTTATCTAAAGTGAAACGTGAAGTAATGGAAGAGTTCTTCGGGGATAGTCTTGTAGTCAATGAAGGGGCAGAATTAACTTGGATGCGTCAACCTCACTATTATATGGGATTATATCCATATACTTATTCTGCTGGTTTAACAATTGGTACAGCAATTGCGAATAAGATTGAGGAAGATCCTTCTCAAGCGCAAGTTTGGAAAGATACATTAGCATTAGGTGGTAGCCTATCTGCGAAAGACTTAGCACGTCATGCTGGATGTGATGTTTCGACAGAACAACCACTAAAAGAAGCGATTGCATATGTAGGAAAATTAGTGGATCAATTATACGACCTTACTGAGGAATTGAAATAGGACTTGTCTGTGGTAGCAAAGTTTCCTTATGGCAGAAGCCAAGCGATGGCTTCTGCCATTTTTTCTATACAACTATTGATAAACCTATAAATTAATTATCTCGTACGAATGCTAACTTCTCCATATGACAATGCGTGCAAACTCTTATCTTCTTTTTCGATTATTAAACGTCCATTTTCGTCAATATCTTTTGCAAAAGCATGATAAACATGGTTTCCTTCAATGACTTTGACAGCTTTTCCAATGACATTTGAGTGTTTTCTATAAGAAGGAATAAAATCTCGTTTAGAAAGATTTTCATAATAAAATGCCCATTTTTCTAAAAATGTCGCAATAAAATGATTACGATTAAAAGATTGTGCTTCGTATTCCTTTCTGGAAGAAAAAATACTTCCAACAATTGCGTGTAATTCTTCAGGAAAGGCCTCAGGAGCTTCCACTAGATTAATGCCCATTCCAACAATAAGCGATTGAACTTGTTGTGACTCAAAATCGCTAATGATTTCTGTTAAAATTCCTCCAACTTTTTTATCTTGATAAAATAAATCATTTACCCATTTGATATTCAGAGATTTCCCTGTTAATTGCTCTAACGTTTCTACACAAGCTACAGCTGTCGCACAAGTAATGAGAGACAAGTCTTCTAATGCTATAGTAGGGAATAAACAAAGACTAATATATAAACCCGTTTTAGCTGGAGAAACAAATTTTCTTCCTAAACGTCCTCTTCCAGCTGTTTGTTCTTCACTAATAAAAATAGCAGGAGTAGTAGCGTTTTGATTTGCATATAGTTTTGCTAAATCATTGGTGGAAGTAGTACTTTCCATTATTTGAATGACCCAATTGATTGGATGATGCTGTTGAGTAAGTTCTTGGTTGATTTGTTGTTCAGATAATACATCATTATTTTCAGATAAGGTATATCCTTTATTCGTAGAAGAATCGATCGCATAGCCTTCTTTTTTTAGTGATTGGATAGCTTTCCAGATTGAAGTTCGTGATTTATTTAAAGCGAGTGCCATTTTTTCTCCAGAAATGGGTTCACCAGCGTGTTCTTGAAGATAGTATAAAACAGCTTCTTTTGTAGTCATAAAAATCCTCCTTTAGTTAATTCAAATTGTATCGAGATAAGAAAAAATTGTCAACTTAACATTGATAAATGGGTGACAATTTTCGAGAAAGTTTTAAGTATGCCTTTTTACAAAGGCATGTTATAATGGAACAGAAGATGTTAAGAGAGGATTTGAATCAATGAGGAAATTAGTCATTAATGGAGGAAAACCACTAACTGGAGAAGTAACCATTAGCGGTGCTAAAAATAGTACAGTAGCCTTAATTCCAGCTGCTATTTTGGCATCAGAACCAGTTGTATTAGAAGGTGTTCCAGATATTCAAGATGTCGCTGCATTAATTGAAATTTTGAGCGATTTTAATGTTCATACTACTTTGGAAGAAGGAGTATTAACAATTGATCCAACAAATATGTTATCCATTCCAATGCCAAGTGGAAAAATTCAAAGTATGAGAGCTTCCTATTATTTTATGGGAGCAACTCTTGCAAAATTTGGTGAAGGTGTTGTTGGACTTCCTGGAGGATGTTTCTTAGGACCAAGACCAATTGATCAACATATTAAAGGATTCAAAGCATTAGGAGCAGATGTTCGTAATGAAATGGGTGCTATTTATTTATCCACAAATGGACAAGGCTTAACAGGAACTCGTATTTATATGGACGTTGTATCCGTAGGAGCTACGATTAATGTTTTATTAGCAGCTGTTCGTGCAAAAGGTAAAACGATTATTGAAAATGCTGCAAGAGAACCTGAGATTATAGATGTAGTGAATTTATTAAACAAAATGGGCGCCAATATTAAAGGTGCTGGTACTAGTGTGATTCGTATTGAAGGTGTAGATGAATTACACGGATGTCGTCATACCATTATTCCAGATAGAATTGAAGCAGGAACTTATTTATCGATTGCTGCAGCAGTCGGTGAAGGAGTAACTGTTAAAAATGTCATTTTTGAACATATTGAAGGTTTACTTGCAAAAATGGAAGAAATGGGTGTTAAAATGACGATTGGAGAAGAAGATATTTATGTAGCTCCTTCTAAGGATTTAAAAGCAGTCAGTATTAAAACATTACCTTATCCTGGGTTTGCAACAGATTTACAACAGCCAATTACGCCATTGTTAATGAAAGCAACAGGAGAAGCAAAAATTATTGATACAATTTATCCAAAACGTGTCAATCATATCCCTGAATTAAATCGTATGGGAGCTTTAGGACGTGTAGAAAATGATGTTATTTCAATTACTGGTCCAACACCTTTAACAGGTTGTGAAGTTGCTGCAAGTGATTTACGAGCTGGAGCAGCATTAGTCATTGCAGGTTTAATGGCTCAAGGTACAACGAAGATTAGCAATATTGAACATATTTTAAGAGGATATTCTCATATTGTAAAAAATCTACAACAATTAGGTGCCGATATTCAAATGATTGAAGAGGATTAAAATGTCAGAAACAATTGAAACAGTAACTTTACCAGTCTTACAACAAAAGACTTTAAAAGAAATGTATGCTTTTGCAAAGCATTATAAAATTCCTTATTATGGGCAAATGAATAAAAAAGAATTAGCTCTAGCGATTATGAGAGCTCAAGAAGAAGCGACTGGATTCTTCCAAGTAGAAGGAGTATTAGATATTAATAATGCGGAAGGATATGGTTTCCTACGCCCAATTAATTATTCTACTAGCCAAGAAGATATTTATATTTCTTCTTCTCAAATTCGTAGATTTGCCTTAAGAAATGGTGACTTAGTAGCAGGACCTGCTCGTCCTCCACGCACGGGCGAAAAGTTTAATGGCTTGATGCAAGTTGGAGCGGTCAATGGAAAAGACCCTGAAGAAGCAAAAGAAAGGGATCATTTTCCTGGGTTAACACCTTTATATCCTGAAGTTCAGATGAAATTAGAAACAACAACTGGCAGAATTGCTTCTAGAATGTTGGATTTAATTTGCCCCATTGGATTTGGACAACGTGGATTAATTGTGGCGCCTCCAAAAGCTGGTAAAACAAGTTTATTAAAAGAAATTGCAAATGGAATTACAACCAATTATCCTGAAACAGAATTAATTATTTTATTAATTGATGAACGACCAGAAGAAGTAACGGATATTGAGCGTACAGTAGATGCTGAAGTTGTATTTTCAACATTCGATCAGACACCGGAACACCACATTAAAGTGAGTGAATTAGTATTAGAACGTGCATTACGTTTAGTAGAAGATGGACGTGATGTCATTGTGTTATTAGATAGTATTACTCGTTTAGCACGTGCGTATAATTTAACAATTCCACCTTCTGGACGTACATTAAGTGGGGGAATTGATCCAGCAGCTTTTTATCGTCCAAAGAGATTTTTTGGTTCTGCAAGAAATATCGAAGATGGTGGCAGTCTAACAATTTTAGCAACAGCTTTAATTGAAACAGGTAGCCGTATGGATGATGTGATTTATGAGGAGTTTAAAGGAACGGGGAATGCGGAAGTTCATTTATCTCGTGAATTAGCAGAAAGACGTGTATTTCCTGCAATTGATGTAAAACGTTCAGGTACTCGTAAAGAGGAAATTTTACTGGAACCTCATGTTTTAGAAGCAGTGTGGAAAGTTCGTAACACAATGAAAGGTGACGGACTAGAAACAAGCGAGCAAATCGTGAAGCAATTAAGAGAAACGAAGAGTAACAAAGACTTTATAAAACGTACCGAATTACTGTAAAAGATATGAAATTAGACTTTTCTGAATGTAGCAAAGGACGGCAGCAGCTTCGCAAAAGCGAATCTCATGCTTAAACTTTGAGCCTAAGGTCTCAAAGTTTCCTATCGCATCTAGTCGATCCGCATCTTGAACAATTTTGTCTTCAATTGAAATAGGCTGAAGTGGATTCTTCCCATTGCGAAACCCAACAGCATCAATGGAATAGAGAATTTTTTCAATTCTAATATCGAATAAAAAGACTTTTGGGAAATTCCAAAAGTCTTTTCATCTCTTAATGTAATACTTTGTTTAAGAAGTTTCTTGTACGATTGTGTTTTGGATTTTTGAAGACTTGTTCTGGTGTTCCATCTTCAACGACATATCCACCATCCATGAAAATCACACGGTTACTTACTTCGCGGGCAAATCCCATTTCGTGAGTTACAACAACCATTGTCATCCCATCTTTTGCTAATTGTTGCATAACTTCTAATACATCTCCAACCATTTCAGGGTCAAGAGCAGAAGTAGGTTCATCGAATAATAACATCTTTGGTTTCATTGCTAAAGCACGAGCAATGGCCACACGTTGTTTTTGCCCACCAGATAATGTTTTTGGATAAACATCTGCTTTATCTTCTAGTCCAACCATTCTCAATAATTCTAAAGCGTGCTTGTCTACATCTTCTTTCGTTTCACGTCCTAATTCAACAGGAGCTAATGTGATATTTTCTTTAATGGTTAAATGAGGGAATAAGTTAAAGTGTTGAAATACCATTCCAATTTCTTGACGAACCAAGTTCAAATCAGTGTTTTTATCGGTTAAATCATAACCATCCACGATTACTTTACCTTCTGTTGTTTTTTCTAAACGGTTTAAGCAACGTAAAAATGTTGATTTACCTGATCCAGAAGGACCAATAATGCAAACGACTTGTCCTTCTTCGATTTCTAAATCAATTGATTTTAAGACTTCTAATTCACCATAATTCTTTTTAAGGCCTTTTATTTCGATAATTGCCATCTTATGCCTTCCTTTCTAAACGTGCTGAAATTTTTGTAAGTAGGGTAATAACGATTAAATACATCATTCCAACAATAAACCACATTGAACTTGATTGTAAGTTTCTTGCAATAATTATTTTACCAGTTTGTGTTAATTCTACAAGTCCTATGATTGATAAAATTGAAGTATCTTTCAAAGTAATGACAAATTGGTTAATAAATGAAGGAATCATTAAACGAATTGCTTGTGGCAAAATAATTTTTTGCATTGATTTGTAATATGGTAATCCTAAACTCATGGCTGCTTCACTTTGTCCTTTATCAATCGCATTAATACCACCACGAACAATTTCTGCAATATAAGCCGCAGCATTTAACCCTAATGTTGTAATAGCTGCAACTGTTGCATCTAAACGAAGATTTAATGCTTGAGGAATTCCAAAATAAATGAAGAATGTTAAAACAATTAGTGGAATACCACGCATAAAGTCAATGTAAATTGTTGCAATTGTTTCTAAAATTGAAATACGGCTAGTTCTCATTAATCCTAAAAGAACACCGATAATTGTTGCAATTGCAAGAGAAACAAATGTAATCCAAATTGTATTCCATAATCCGTTTAAGAGAGTAGGAGTGTTTGTTTTTAATAATCCTAATAAACTTGTATCTTCAGTAGAAGCAGTTGTTGAATCATCTGTTCCAATATATTTATTAATGATGTTATCGTATTCACCATTAGCTTTTAAAGTAGCTAATCCACGGTTGAAAGCTTCGATAAATTCAGTGTTTTGATTTTTTAATACTGCAACTCCGTATTGAGTAACTTGTTCTTTATAAGAAGTTAATGTCATTGGTAAATGATTACTGCGAATGGCATATCCTAATACTGGATAATCTTCAAAAGCAGCCACACTATTTCCGCTGACTACATCTTGATACATATTTGCTGAATCTTCAAAGGTTGAAATCGTAAAACCATATTGCTCTTTAATAGAAGAAGCAAAACTAGCTCCTTGTGTACCAATTTTTACAGCGACATTTTTACCACGAAGTTCTTCATAAGTACTAATATTACTTGAAGTACTAGCTGCCATTCCAATACCACTATCGAAGTATGAATCTGTGAAGTCAAATTTTTGTTTTCTTTCATCTGTCATACTCATACCTGCGATAACTGCATCAACTTGTCCAGCTTCCAAAGCTTGAACAGCAGCATTAAATCCTAAAGCTTTGATTTCAATTTCAAAATTTTCTTCTTTTGCGATAGCTTTTATTAAATCCATATCGATTCCAACATAATTACCAGAAGTATCTTGGAATTCAAATGGGGCAAAAGTAGTATCTGTTGCAATCGTATATTTTTTCGTAGCAGCTTCGATTGGAGTAGAAAGAAGGAAAAATAAAATTCCTAATAAGCTAATCCAAAAGCTCTTTTTCTTAATGTTCTTATGTATTTTCATAAAGACCTCCACATTGTTAAAAATTTATGTGCGCCTATTTTACTAGATTTTAATCTAAAAAACAAAAAACAGGTCTCATATCATGTTACATTTTCTGACATAAGACCTATTAGAGATTCATTCTTTCTTTAAATGATGATTGAGTTCACTTAAAAGATTGATCATCGTATCGAGTTTTTGTTCCATTCGATGGAGTAAATAAATACTCATTGCAATTGGAAAGCCCATGTTGCTAATTAAAGCAATGAGTGGTTGAAGAAAATCTGCTTCCATGAAATCACCTCCTTTTACTATTAAAAAGGAAAGTATATAAAAAAATTACCCCCATAAGGAGGTAATAGTTTTAACTTTGTTGATCTAAACATTGTTGAATGGCTTTTGCAACACCACCATGTTTGTTATCATCTGTTTGATATTTAGCAGTTTGCATAGCTTCTTGATTAGCATTCCCCATAGCTACACTATATCCAACAAGTTTTAACATAGAAACATCATTTGAATTATCACCAATCGCAAAAACTTCATCCATTGAAATCCCTAGAGTGTCTGCGTAGTATTGAAGCGCAATTCCTTTTTGAGCATCTTTGTGAGTTACTTCAATATTTGTTTTAAATGATGAAGTAACGACTAGATTAGGAAGTTCTTGTTCGACATAAGATTTAATTTCTATTAATGAATCTTCAGCTTCGTAGTTAGAAGTTAGGACTTTATAAATTTTAATTGATGGGTCTTCTAAAACTTCCTCAACGCTAGAAACATCGATGGCATAAAATAGTTTTTTTAATTTATCAATTTCAATTTCTAATTCTTCAGGAGTAAGTTCTGGATGATTTTCTTTAAAAGTAGCTACTTTTTTAGCGAATTTCTCTTTAAAATGTAAAGAGAAGAATCCTTTAGAAGTCATCATATCCCAATTGTTATGATATTTTTCAATTTCTTGAACGAGAATACGTGTATCTTCATGAGAAAGTGTGACTTCTTTTAGGATTGTACCATCTTCTTGATAAATGACGGCTCCATTTAATCCGATGACAGGACATTGAAGATTGGCAGGTTCTAAGCAAAGAGAAGCTTGGTAAAAATCTCTGCCTGAGCAAATGACAAAGGGAATGTTCTGTTCTTGTAAATAGCAGACCATTTTAACATTTTCTGGATGAATAGTGGAATGGTCTTGTAAAATCGTACCATCCATATCACTAGCAAATAATCGAATCATACGTTCTCCTTTTTTGCTTCTTGAATATGTTTATGAAGTAAGGATAAATGTGCCTGAATTCTTTTGATACGAGGTTGGCTCATATGTTTAAAATTTTGTACATCTTCCATGATTTCCTCAGATAGTTCTTTGACTTGTGGAATAATTCTATGTTGTAATTGTTGTGTTCCTTTTTGAAGAGTAGGAATTCCATTACTTAAAGTAGAAATATCTTCAGATAAACTTACGATATTTTCATATAACTGTTCACGATTTTTTTTGCCATTATGTTTAGTTGTTAGTAAGGTCTGTCTCTTATACACATCTGACGCTGCCGACGACCTAACACAGGTGTA
>CAMYBO010000024.1 GCA_947254045.1 uncultured Granulicatella sp.
CTTCCAATAGGTGCTGATATCGATTATAATGACACTGTACTAAAATGAAAGGAGAAAGAAGAATGCCAAATATTTTATTAACAAGAATTGACAATCGGATGATTCATGGCCAAGTGGCAACACAATGGACATCTTTTATTGGTGCAAATTTATTATTAGTGGCTAATGATAAAGTTGCAGGAGATCCGATGCGTCAAGGATTAATGGATATGGCTGCTCCATCTGGTGCTCAAACTCGTTACTTCACTATTGAAAAAACGATTAATGTCATTGGAAAAGCAGCTGATCGTCAGTTGATTTTCATTATTTGTGAAAATCCTCAAGACGTATTAAAACTAGTGGAAGGAGGAGTACCGATTAAGAAAGTGAACATCGGCAATATGCATATGGCGGAAGGTAAACGTCAAGTTGCTGGTGTGGTTGCAGTGGATGATGCAGATGTAGCTGCATTTAAGAAATTGCAAGAACTGGGAGTTGAACTTGAAATTCAAAAAGTTCCAACCGAAGGAAAAGAAGACGTTTCGAAATTATTCCAATAATTTATTAATAACTTAAAAAGGAGTCAATGAACATGCAAGCAAGTTTTATTCAAATTTTATTAGTATTCCTAGTAACGTTTGTAGCTGCAATTGACCAATTTAGCTTCTTAGAATCTCTTTACCAACCAATCGTAATGGGGCCTGTTATCGGAGCTATTTTAGGTGACTTGCAAACTGGTTTGATCGTTGGGGGTACTTATCAATTAATGACAATCGGTAACATGCCAGTTGGGGGAGCTCAACCACCTAATGCTGTTATCGGGGGAATCATGGCTACTGTTTTAGCAATTAGCCTTAAATTAGAACCTACAGCTGCAGTGGCGGCTGCAGTACCATTTGCTTTATTAGGTCAATATGGAGTTACTTTAATCTTTGCATTAATGTCACCTATGATGGCTGTTGCAGATGGTTATGCACATGAAGCAAATCCAAAAGGGATTGAAAGATTAAATTATTTAGCAATGGCAGCTTTAGGGGCTGTGTTTGGTCTTGTAGTTGTATTATTCTTTATCGGTGGACAAAGTATCGGGGATGCTGTTACAAAATCAATTCCTGAATGGTTCATGGGAGGTTTAAGTGCTGCTGGTGGAATGATGCGTTTTGTAGGGTTTGCTATTTTACTTAAAGTAATGGTTTCTAAAGAACTATGGGGATTCTATTTCTTAGGTTTTGCGTTAGCTAACATCGTTTCTGCAAGTGCAAGCTTAGCAGGTTCTGCATTAGTATTATTAGCATTCATCGGTTTTGCAATTGCGTACTGGGATTTCCAAATCCAAACAAAATTCAAATCTGCTGGTGCAACAGTTGTAAATTATGATGGAGGTGAAGAAGATGGCATATAATATTCCAGATTCTTATAAAGTTCAAACACCTGCTCCTAAATTAGATAAAGCAACATTAAATAAAATGGCATGGCGTTCAATCTTTTTACAATCTTCTTTCAACTATGAACGTATGCAAGCAGCGGGTTGGTTATATGGTATTTTACCAGGATTAGAAAAAATCCATACTGATAAAGATGACTTAGCAGCATCTATGTCACACAACTTAGAATTCTTTAATACTCACCCATTCTTAGTAACATTTGTTATGGGGATTGTATTATCACTAGAACAAAATAAAGCAGATATTCAAACGATTCGTGCAGTACGTGTTGCTGCGATGGGACCTTTAGGTGGTATCGGGGATGCATTGTTCTGGTTCACTTTAGTACCAATCGTTGCAGGTATTTCTTCTGACTTTGCATTAAAAGGTAGTGTTGCAGGACCATTATTATTCCTAGCGGTATTTAATGCAGCACAATTTATTATTCGTTATTGGTTAATGCACTGGTCTTATGATTTAGGAACTGATGCCATTGGTATCTTTACAGCAAATGCCAAAGAATTTACACGTGCAGCTTCTATTTTAGGGGTATTCGTAGTAGGGGCATTAACAAGCTTATACGGTGGAACTAAATTAGGTATTGAAATTGCGAATGGTGAAAAACCAATTGTAATTCAAACAATTTTAGATGGTGTATTACCAAAATTAATTCCATTAGCAATTACTTTATTCTTATACTATTTATTAGCTAAGAAAAAACGTACTCCATTATTCTGTATCGGACTATTATTAGTATTAGGTATTGGATTAGCGTTTGTAGGACATGTTTTAGGAGTTAAATTCTGGGGCTAGTTCTTTGTAATAAGCTAGGCGAAAGCCTAGCTTATTTTTTGTGTTTGTCTGACAAATAGTTTACGAATAGAAAACGGGCGTGTACAATAAAGAAGAGTGAATGGAAGGGGGAATAAATTTGCAAGAGTTTAAAGATGCAACAGCGATGGCACAAGCCGTTCGAAATGGAGAAGTTTCTTCTGTTGAATTAGTTCAAGATGCTTTGTTTAAAGTAAAACAATTGAATCCAAGTTTAAATGCTGTCGTCCATTTGCAAGAAGAAAGAGCATTAAGAGAAGCTCAGTCACGCAATTTTATTGTTCAGCCATTTGCAGGTGTTCCTTTATTATTAAAAGATTTAGGGCAATGTCAAAAGGGAGAACCTTCTACTGCTGGTTCACATTTATTTAAAAATATCCTTCAACAGCATCAAGATACATTAGTCACTAAATTAGAAGAAGCAGGCTTTGTTATTATTGGTCGAACAAACACACCAGAATTTGGATTTAAAAATATGACAGAACCTAGTTTATGGGGTGTCACTTCAAACCCTTATGATGTTAGTCGTAATGCCGGTGGGTCAAGTGGTGGTGCTGCAAGTGCAGTGGCGAGTGGGATGGTTCCAATTGCGATGGCAAGTGATGGTGGAGGATCCATTCGAATACCAGCTAGTTTTACTGGTTTGATTGGATTGAAGCCAAGTCGTGGTAGAATACCTGTTGGTCCAAATGGCTATCGTGGTTGGCAAGGAGCTTCGGTGAATTTTGCCTTAACGAAAACGGTTCGTGATACAAGAAGATTATTAGAAGTGTTGCAAGTAGAACAAATGGAAAGCCCGTTTATACTACCAAAATTATCGAAACAGCAACTTTATGCCTCCGTTGATCGACCACTAAAAATTGCCGTCATAGAAGATTCACCGATTGGAAATAGGGTCGAAGATTCGGCAAAAAATGCTTTAAATCGAACGGTAAACTTTTTACAAGAAAAAGGACATTCTATTGAAAAAATTCAATGGCCAGTAGATGGTATCGAAGTAATGAAAAATTACTATATCATGAATAGTGTGGAAACTGCTGCGATGATGGACGGAATTGAAAAAATGGTACAACGTCCACTTACAAAAGAAGATATGGAATTAATGACATGGGGTATTTATCAATCGGGGCAACATATATTAGCAAAAGAGTATAGTCAAGCATTGAGCCAATGGGATTATTGGACAAAAATAATGCAAGAGTGTCATGAAGAATATGATTTACTCTTAACACCATGTGTGAATGATGTCGCTCCAAAACATGATCAGTATCCAATGAGGGAATCTATTAGAGAGGCGTTAGAGTCTATCGAACAATTTTCAGTAACAGAACAGCAAGAAATTATTTGGAAAATGTTTGAAAAAACATTGGAATTAACACCCTTTACGCAATTAGCGAATATTACTGGACAACCAGCGATTAGTCTTCCGATATATTGTACACGAGAAGGATTGCCCGTTGGAGTACAAGTGATGGCTGCAAAAGGACGAGAAGATTTATTATTACAAATTGCAGAAGTTTTTGAACAAGAACATCAATGGAATCGAAAAGATTAAGGAGGAAATAGGATGAGAATTGCAATTATTGGAGCAGGAATTGTGGGGGCAACAGCTGCTTATCAATTATCGAAAAATCTAGAAGTAGAATTAGTTGTCTATGATGACGGAGTTGGGCAAGCTACGAAAGCTGCAGCAGGTATTATTTGCCCGTGGTTATCTCAAAGAAGAAATAAAGATTGGTATCGATTAACCGCAAGAGGAGCTTCTTACTATCCAGAATTAATGGCACAACTAGAAGCAGATGGTGTGACTCAATTGCCGTATGAACAAGTAGGAGCGCTAGTGTTTAAAAAGACTCCGGAATTATTAGAAAAACTAGAAAAAATTGCTGCTGAAAGAAGGAAAGAAGAGGAAAGAATTGGAACCTTAACGAAAATTGAAGTTGAAAGCATCTCCTCTTATGTTCCAGGATGGAACGGAACTCACGGAGCGATTCATTGTTCTGGTGGTGGAAGAGTCGATGGGAAACGTTTAGTTGAACAGCAATTACATTTAGCAAAACAAAATGGATCAAATATCCAACAAGAAAAAGTAACCTTAACACGAGATGAAGAAGGAAAAGTAGTCGTTAAGACAAATAGCGGACTAGAACAGTTCGACAAAATTATCGTAGCAAGTGGAGCGTGGGTTAAAGAATTAATTGAACCCCTCGGGTATTATGTAGACGTTCGCCCACAAAAGGGACAATTAATTGAATTAGAATTAGAGGCAACGGAAGAAACAGGAAAATGGCCCGTTTGTATGTTACATGGAGAAATTGATATTCTACCATTTGCAGATGGTAAAATTATTGTAGGTGCGACACATGAGAATGACCAAGGCTTTGACTTAACAGATAATCAAGAATTACAGCAAAAAATGTATGAAGAAGCATGTGAAGTATTCCCTCCATTAAAACAAGCCAGATGGCTAGGAAGTCGAATTGGAACAAGAGCCTATACTTCTGACTTCTTACCATTTTTCGGTAGTATTCCAGAAGAAAACTCGGTATTTGTTGCTAGCGGTCTAGGATCTTCAGGATTAACTTCAGGAGTCTGGATTGGTGCATTATTAGCACAGTTATCAGTTGGTGATACACCTTTATTTGACGTGGATTCTTATAATCCAGAAAATTATATTCAAAAACTAATATAACAGAAATCACATTTTTTGCATTTTCTGAAAAATTCCTATAGTATATCTATGGTAAATATTATAAATTTAGGAGGAATTATAATGTTAAAAGAATTTAAAGAGTTCTTAATGCGTGGAAATGTTGTTGATTTAGCAGTTGCGGTAATCATCGGGGCAGCTTTCAAAGCTATCGTTGATTCATTAGTAAAAGACATTTTCGAACCAGTTATTGCAATGGTATTTAAAGCAGATTCAATCGCTGGGGTATCAGTTAAAATCGGTTCAGCTACATTAGGTGTAGGTGCTTTTGCTGCTGCAATCATTAACTTTGTAATCGTAGGTTTTGTTCTTTTCATGGTAGTTAAAGGTATGAACGCTGTTCAAGATTTAGCTAAAGGCGGAAAAGAAGAAGCTAAAGAAGTAGCTCCAGAACCAAAAGCTGAAGATTACTTACGTGAAATCCGTGATTTATTAGCAAATAAATAATAAACTAAAATTTGATGAAGGATGAGGTTTCTCATCCTTTTTTTATTGAAAATTATAGTAATTCGTGCTATTCTTTTCATGTGATAAGTTTTTTTCATTTTCTTATCACTTTTTTCTTTTTTTTATTTTTTTATTGGGCTGTCCGTTCAGGGGATAGTTCTGAAAACCACCTATATTGGGTGTTTTTTTGTTTTTATAAAGAAATTTAGGAGAATTTTCAAGAAATATTCTAAAAACACTATGAAAAATTGTAAACGTTTGCTAAAATAGTGTATTAATCTATGAAAAGGGAGGCTTTGACATGAAAGTCGTTGTTGCCATTGACTCGTTCAAAGGAAGTTTATCGTCTATGGAAGCTGGTCAAGCGATAGCAGAAGGCGTAAAACGTGTTCATCAAAATGCAGAGGTTGTGGTTCGTCCATTAGCAGATGGTGGGGAAGGAACCGTTGAAGCATTAGTCGAAGGAATGGGAGGAATCTTTGTTACAAAAGAAGTAACAGGTCCATTAGGAGAAAAAGTAGAAGCAGTCTACGGAGTGATTGAATCTAAGGAAGATTCAAGTAAAACAGCCATTATTGAAATGTCAGCTGCAGCAGGAATTACGTTAGTTTCTGAAGAAAGTCGCAATCCAATGAATACAACTACTTATGGAGTTGGTGAATTAATTCTAGATGCAATTGAAAGAGGCTGTCGACGTTTTATTGTTGGAATTGGCGGAAGTGCTACTAATGATGGTGGAGTTGGGATGCTACAAGCGTTAGGATATGATTTCCTAACACGAGAAGGAAAGGCGATTTCTTACGGTGGGGATGGACTCAGAGAATTAGCAAGTATTGAAGACGTCAATGTACATCCTAAATTAAAAGAATGTACGTTCAAAGTAGCTTGTGATGTTACGAATCCACTATGTGGCGAAAATGGCTCCAGTGCTATTTTTGGACCACAAAAAGGCGCAACTCCTGAAATGGTTCAAGAATTGGATCAATTATTATTACACTATGCTGAATTGTCTAAGGAAATTAATGCGAATGCGGATCGATTTTATCCTGGAACTGGAGCAGCTGGTGGAATGGGATTTGCCTTTTTAACCTATACGAGTGCCACATTAGAGTCTGGAATTCAAATTGTATTAACAGAAACGAAATTAGAAAAACTCCTAGAAACTGCTGATTTTGTTGTAACAGGTGAGGGAAGACTGGATGGGCAAACGGCATTAGGGAAAGCTCCGATTGGTGTAGCATCCTTAGCTAAAAAGCATCAAAAGAAAGTGCTAGCTTTTGCTGGAGCAGTTACACCAGATGCAAAAGAATGTAATCAACATGGAATTGATGCATTTTTCCCAATTTTAAGAGGAGTTATAACACTTCAAGAAGCGATGGATAAAGAGAACGCTCATCAAAATATGGTTGATACAGTAGAACAAGTTTTTAGAGTTGTAGAAATGATGAAAGAAGGAAAATAAAATGGCTAGTCAAATTAGTACATTAGGGGCTTTAGTTGGATTGATTCTTGCAATTATACTGATTATTAAAAAAGTTCATCCAGCTTATAGTTTAATTTTAGGAGCTTTAGTAGGAGGCGTGATTGGCGGAGCAGGGTTAGCAGGTTCCGTTAGTGCAATGGTAACAGGAGCACAAGGAATGATGTCTCCCGTATTAAGAATTATGACTTCAGGTATTTTAGCAGGAGCTTTAATTAAAACAGGTTCTGCTGAAACGATTGCTGAAACAATTGTGAAGAAGCTAGGGGAGAAAAGAGCCATTGCAGCGATAGCGATTGCAACAATGATTATTTGTGCAGTGGGAGTATTTATTGATATTGCGGTTATTACAGTAGCACCGATTGCCATTGCTATTGCAAAAAAAGCAGATTTATCAAAAGCAGGTATTTTATTAGCGATGATTGGTGGAGGGAAAGCAGGAAATATTATTTCTCCTAATCCAAATACGATTGCTGCTTCAGAAGCGTTTCAATTAGATTTAACAGCATTAATGGCTAAAAATATTATTCCAGCATTAGTGGCATTAGTTGTTAGTATTTTATTAGCAGGATTTCTAGCAAAGAAAGTCGATCATGCTTTTGACGATATGGAAGAAGAAGCAGAACATCATACTTCTGTGCCATTTTTCCAAGCAATTCTTGGACCGGTGGTGGTTATTGGATTATTAGCTTTACGTTCATTAGTAGGAGTAAGTGTGGATCCTTTAATTGCATTACCAATTGGTGGTTTAGTCACGATTTTAGTAACAGGACATTCAAAACATACTGTAGAATATACTGAATTTGGAATGAGCAAAGTCATTGGCGTATCAATTTTATTAATTGGAACAGGAACGATTGCAGGAATTATTAAAGCTTCTTCTCTACAAGTGGATATGATTCATGTGTTGGAAGCTTTGAATATGCCATCTTTTGTTTTAGCACCATTATCAGGTGTTTTAATGGGAGCAGCTACAGCTTCTACAACAGCTGGCTCTACGATTGCTTCTCAAACATTTGCAGCTCCTTTAGTTTCTTCTGGAGTTCCTGCAGTGGCAGCAGCGGCAATGATTCATGCTGGGGCAACAGTGTTAGATTCTCTTCCTCATGGCTCGTTCTTCCATGCTACAGGTGGTTCAGTCTTTATGAGTATTGAAGATCGTATGAAATTAATTCCTTACGAAGCGTTGGTAGGGTTGACAAGTACCATTGTTGCAGTGATTTTGTATTTGTTAGGGTAAAGTAAAAAAGAGTGAAATCGATGAAAGTTGATTTCACTCTTTTCTTTTGTCTTATTCTTCTGAACGAGAAACGATTAATGTTAGATTTCCTTTTACAGTTACATCATGAATAGGTGTAGGTAAAATAAATGAATCTGCTTTTTTAAGAGTGAATGATTCGCCATTTATCTCTAGTGTTCCTTCACCCTCGATAACCGTCGCTAAGTAGTAGTTGTCATCTAGTGTAGTAGCGTAAGTTCCATCAATTTCCCATTTCCAAACTGAGAAATAGTGATTAGTAATAAAATGAGTAATCGTTGCGTCTCCATTTTTTTCAACGGTTTGTTCAAAACGTGGTAATTGATGTGGAATTGTAGTGACATCAATTGTTTGTGGAATATGTAATGGACGAGGATTTCCTGCATTATCTTTTCGGTTATAATCATAAACACGGTAAGTAGTGTCAGAGTTTTGTTGTGTTTCTAAAATGACAATCCCTTTTCCGATAGCGTGAATGGTTCCACTTGGAACATTGAAGAAATCTCCAGCTTTGACAGGAACTTCTGTAAATAATTCGTTCCATTTTTCTTCTTGAATTAATGTGACAAATTCTTCTTTTGTTTGTGCGGTGTGTCCGTAAACAATTTTTGCACCTGGTTCAGCAGAAATGACATACCAACATTCATTTTTCCCTAACTCGTGTTCATGTTCTAATCCATAAGCATCGTCTGGGTGCACTTGAATAGATAAATCATCACTTGCATCTAAAATTTTAATTAATAGAGGGAAAGTTGGCAATGTTTGTTGATGAAATAATTCTGCATGCTTTTCATATAGTTCTGCTAATGTCATCCCTTGAAATTCAGCAGGAGAAATAACAGTGGATTGCCCATTTGGATGAGCGCTAATCGACCAAGATTCACCAACTTTATCACTTGGTAATGTTAAGTTAAATTCTGTTTGTAATTTTTTACCGCCCCAAATTTTTTCTTGTAGGACTGGTTTTAAAAAGATAGGTTGCATGTTGAGGGCTCCTTTATGATTTTCTCGACTACAGTATAGCATATTCAGAAGAATGAAATAAAATAAAAGTAAATTCACCCATATTCAAGACACTTTCTTGCAAAAAACATCATAGTTTACTATTATAAAGAAGTAAAAATAGAACTTGAGAGGGATAATATGAATCAAAAATACGGAATTATTTTAGCAGCTGGAAAAGGCACACGAATGAAATCTGAACTTTATAAAGTCATGCATCCAGTTTGTGGCAAACCAATGGTAGAACATGTGGTAGATCAAGTAGAACGTGCGGGAGCAGAAACGATTGTAGCGATTGTGGGACATGGTGCAGAAATGGTTCAACAACAATTAGGAGAACGTGTTTCTTATGCTTTACAAGCAGAACAATTAGGAACAGGACATGCCGTTTTACAAGCAGAAGAGTTGTTGAAAGATAAAGAAGGAACAACTTTAGTTGTTTGTGGGGATACACCGCTATTAACAGCAGAAACATTTGAGCAATTAATGAAAGTTCATGAAGATACAAAAGCAAAAGCAACGATTTTAACAGCTTGGGTAGAAGATCCAAGTGGATATGGACATGTAGTTCGTGAGGAAGATGGCACAGTTTTAAAAAATGTAGAACATAAAGATGCTACTCCAGAAGAAGCAGCGATTCAAGAAATTAATACTGGAACTTATTGCTTTGATAATCAATCTTTATTCAGCGCATTAAGCAAAGTGGGCAATGATAATGCTCAAGGAGAATATTACTTACCAGATGTATTAGAAATTTTGAAAAATCGTGGAGAAATTATTTCTGCTTATCAAATGCCAAATGTAGACGAAGGAATGGGTGTTAATGACCGAGTTGCTTTATCAAAAGCAGAAAAATCAATGCGTCAACGTATTAATGAACAACATATGAGACAGGGTGTCACATTAATTGACCCTGAACAGACATATATTGACTCAGAAGTAGTGATTGGTTCAGATACAGTCATTGAACCAGGAGTGTATTTAAAAGGGAATACAGTCATTGGACAACATTGCCATATTACTTCAGGAAGTGTCATTCGTGATTCTATTTTAGAAGATTATGTAACAGTCACAAGTTCAAATATTGAAGAATCATTGATGAAATCTCATAGTAATGCTGGCCCATTTGCACATCTTCGTCCAAAAGCTGTACTAGGAAATTCTGTTCACATTGGAAACTTCGTAGAAGTGAAAAATGCAACTTTGGGAGCAGGAACAAAAGTCGGTCACTTAACGTATGTAGGAGACGCTGATTTAGGAAAAGAAATTAATGTTGGTTGTGGAACAATCTTTGTAAACTATGACGGTAAAAATAAACATAGAGCTACTGTAGGAGACCGTGTGTTTATCGGCTGTAATGCGAATTTAGTAGCACCTGTAACAGTAGGAGATGATGTCTTTATTGCTGCAGGTTCTACAATTACAAGAGATATTCCGAACGGTGCACTAGCAATTGCTCGTTCTCGTCAAGAAAATAAAGAAAACTATGCTGAAAAATTACCTTCAGCTCAAAAAAATTCATAGAAATGTACATTTAGTTCTTTAAAAATGAATCAAAAACGTTTATTATTATAGTAGTGAAAAAACAAAAATAAAATTCTTCGGGGGTTATCATTGTGGAACATTATTCCGATCCAAATTTAAAGATTTTTGCACTAAGCTCAAATCGTCCATTAGCTCAAAAAATTGCAGATCAAGTCGGGGTAGAATTAGGGAAAGTATCCGTTACTCATTTTAGTGATGGAGAGATTAAAATTAACATTGATGAAAGTATTCGTGGAGACCATGTTTATATTGTTCAATCAACATCGTATCCAGTAAATGATAACTTAATGGAGTTATTAATTATGATCGATGCATTACGTCGTGCAAGTGCGAAAACAATTAACGTTGTATTACCGTACTATGGATACGCACGTCAAGATCGTAAAGCTCAATCGCGTGAACCAATTACAGCAAAATTAGTGGCAAATATGATTACACAAGCAGGTGCAGACCGTGTGTTAACATTAGATTTACATGCTGCTCAAATTCAAGGATTCTTTGATATTCCAGTGGATCACTTATTAGGAGCTCCATTATTAGCCAATTATTTCTTAGAAAATAATTTCAAAGATAAAGATATCGTCGTTGTTTCACCAGACCATGGTGGGGTAACTCGTGCACGTAAATTAGCAGAATTCTTACATGCACCAATTGC
The DNA here is from genome assembly GCA_947254045.1 of uncultured Granulicatella sp. Lineage (GTDB taxonomy): Bacteria > Bacillota > Bacilli > Lactobacillales > Aerococcaceae > Granulicatella. The sequence goes on from CAMYBO010000024.1 coordinate 11,332, forward strand.
AATTATTGATAAACGTCGTCCAAAAGCGAACGTTGCAGAAGTGATGAATATCATTGGAGATGTCAAAGGAAAAGTTGCCGTATTAATCGACGATATGATTGATACAGCTGGAACCATTACACTAGCAGCGCAAGCTATTCAAGATGCTGGTGCATTAGAAGTTTATGCTTGTTGTACTCACCCTGTATTATCAGGCCCAGCATTAGATCGCTTAAATGCTTCTGTGATTAAAGAAGTTGTAGTAACTGACTCCATTCAAGTTTCTGAAGAAAAAACAGGTGGAAAAATTGTTCAAGTTAGTGTGGATCAATTAATGGCTGAAGCAATCAAACGTATTCATGAAAACCGTTCAGTAAGTCCATTATTTATTGAAAAATTCACAATTTTAGACTAAAAATTTGAAGTTTAAATAGGAGGCTGGAGAGATTTCTCCAGTCTTTTTTATTCAAGGAGGTTATTTGGTGAATTCATGTAACATAAAGGAAAAAGTTTTACTAGGAATCGTTAGTGTCATCGTCGGAGTGATT